>CAMCUE010000025.1 GCA_945878705.1 Ferrithrix thermotolerans DSM 19514
GAACATTAATTGACCCAGTTAAATCAAGAACCCCAATTAAAAATGCCTGCACCGCCAGTCCTGCTTGGGTAATCAATGCAATTCTTCGCCGATTATGTCGGTCAGCTAATGCCCCGCACCAAGTTCCAAAAAATAGCATTGGCAAAAACTGAAACGCGACGTTGTAACCAAGATCGGCTGCATTGCCTGTGAGTCGATAAAGCAGCAACGATGAGGCAGTTAACTGCAACCAACTACCGATATTTGACACCAAAAGACTTATGAAAAAAAGCTTTGCGTTAAAATACTTCAGTGACCGAAAAATGCCACTGCTGTTATCGGACATAAATTCTTTTGGCAGATTTCAATCGTCAAGCTTCAAGGCCGAGATAAATACATCTCCAGGTATCTCAACGCGGCCGATTGACTTCATCTTCTTTTTACCTTCTTTTTGTTTCTCTAACAGTTTTCGCTTGCGCGAAATATCGCCACCATAACATTTAGCCAAAACATCTTTACGCTTTGCTTTTACTGTTTCGCGGGCGATGAACTTTCCACCGATTGCTGCTTGAATCGGCACATCAAACATTTGTCGCGGAATAAGCTCTTTCAACTTTTCGCACATCCGTTTACCATAGTCATATGCCTTATCACGATGCACGATTGTGCTGAAAGCATCGGCAGCAATTGCATTTAGAAACAGATCAACTTTCACTAGATCTGACTCGCGGTAGCCGTCAAGTTCGTAGTCGAGACTTGCATATCCTTGAGAGCGACTTTTCATTTGATCAAAGAAATCAACGACAACCTCGGCAAGTGGAATCAGATAGTGCAACTCAACTCTTTCTGGAGAAAGATATTCAAGTTTGCCAAGTTCACCGCGACGCGTTTGACAAAGGTCCATCAAAGTTCCGGTGTAATCCTTCGGAGTAATAATGTTCACTTTGAAATACGGCTCTTGAATCGACTTGATATATACCGTCGGCGGCAACTCTGCAGGGTTGTCAACAATTTCCAGCGTGCCATCTGTTTTTGTAACTTGATATTGCACCGAAGGTGCGGTTGCAATTAGCGCCAAGTTGAATTCGCGCTCAAGGCGTTCTTTGACGATCTCCATGTGCAACAAACCAAGAAAGCCGCATCTAAATCCGAACCCAAGCGCACCTGATGACTCTGGCAAATAGCTAATTGATGCGTCGTTGAGCTTAAGTTTTTGCAAACTCTCTCGAAGTGTTTCAAAATCGTCGGCATCAATCGGAAACAATCCACAAAAAACCATTGGCTTCGGATCGCTATAACCAGCTAGAGCCTCAGTCGCTTGTCGTGCTTCGTGGGTCACAGTTTCACCACTTCGTGCTTCACCGACATCTTTAATTCCGGCGATCAAATATCCAACTTCGCCTGGCCCAAGTTCACCAACTGGCGAAGGCACTGGTCGTCGCACGCCAACTTCAAGTGCTTCATGCACAGCATTAGTCTGCATAAATCGCAACTTGTCGGTGCTGCGTATACGGCCGTTCATTACCCGAATCGATGAAACCACACCGCGATATTGATCGTATTGACTGTCGAAAATTAATGCTTGCAACGCCGCGTCAGGGTCGCCCTTCGGTGGCGGAATTCTTTCAACGATTGCATCTAACAATGCGGGTACCCCGTCGCCAGTCTTCGCCGAGATTCGCAAAATATCCTCGGCACGAATACCGAGAACTTTTTCAATTTCCATTGCATAACGATCAGGGTCTGCTGCAGGAAGGTCAATTTTGTTTAGCGCCGCAACAATCTCTAAATTGTTTTCAAGAGCCAAATAACAATTGGCCAAAGTTTGCGCTTCAATTCCCTGAGCAGCATCAACTATCAAAACAACACCTTCACATGCAGCCAACGAACGACTCACTTCATATCCAAAGTCAACGTGCCCTGGAGTATCAATCAGATGCAACGTGTTGCCCTTCCAGTCGACGCGGACATTTTGGGCTTTGATCGTGATCCCACGCTCCCGCTCTAGATCCATCGTGTCGAGATATTGCGCTCGCATCGCTCTCGCTTCAACGGCGTTAGTCATCTCTAAAATTCGGTCGGAAAGTGTTGATTTGCCGTGATCGATGTGGGCGATGATCGAGAAATTTCGTATTAAAGCTAAATCCATTAGGCCATTTCTTTTGAGAATGTGATCTTCGCGACGCTGGTCTTAAAATAAGACGAACGCGAAGCAAGTAAATTCTACACGGCTTATGTTTGGCAAGGCCCTACTCGCTGTTAGCCTTGCGACGTGGCAAATATCAAATCTCAGAAAAAACGCATCCTTACCAACGCCAAAGCCAACGACCGAAACAAGGCCGTACGCAGCGAATTACGCTCACGAGTAAAAGCCGCAAATGAGACCGCAGGCACACCAGAAAACGCCGAAGCAGTTCGAATCGCAGTCAAGCGCCTCGACACCGCAGCACGAAAGCGCATCATTCACCCCAAGCAGGCTGCTCGTCGTAAGAGCCGCTTGATGCGCAAACTAAACGCAACTGCTGCTGCCGCGAAATAATTTTTAGTTTCGCTTCGGCGAAAAAGTGCGCTTACTGCTACTCAATTTTGTAGCTCCACCCACTCGGCACAATCTAGCGACGAGTATTTCCATCGTCAGTTCTTCACCGAGATCTTTTCCGCCGCGCAGGTCGACATCAGCTCTTGCAAGTAACTGTATAGCTTGAGAGATTCCCGAAGTACCGATTCGCCGATACTGAGTGAGATACTTTTTCGCCTGAAACTCGCTCTTGCCACCAATCAAAGTCAAAACATCTGCGGCAGAATGAATCTCAGGACCATCAATTCGCATCAACTTTAAGTAATGCGTGTGCAAAATCGCCATCACTTGCAACGGATGAAAGTCTCCGCTTCGTAGCATTCTCCGCAGCATCTCTAACGCCAATTTTGAATCTCCAGCGTCAACGGCATCCGTTAAATCCCATGGCTTGACGCCTCCTGCATCACCAAGAAATACCGCGACATCTTGAGCCGTTAATTTCTTTGATGTGCCGTACGCCGACACGAGTGTGTCAATCAATCCTGGAAGTCTTGCTTGGTCTTCACCCAGCCAGTCAATGATGTTATTTAGCGCTACAGCATCGACGCTCAACTCAGACTCTGCAAACTTTTCTAAAAACCAAGTAACAAGTTCTTGACGGCGTGCTGGAGGCTCAGTTGAAATAACCGTTGTACCTGATCGTTTGAATGCATCGCTAATTGATTTTGGTAATTTGCCAGTGGCACTAACTACTAAGTGCGTGCTGTCAGCTGGCTGGTCAAGGTATTTAACAAGTATCGCAAGTTCATTGACAGTTGCTTCGGCAATTTCTCTTATCACCACAACGCGCTCTTCGCCGAACAACGACATTGTCTCGGCCGATGCGATTGCTTGACGGATTGCATTCTCACGAAGATCAGAGCTTGGCGCTCCTGCATCGTGAGTCTCTAAAATCGTGCTACGGCTCTCTTGCGAATGCATGGACTTAATTAATTCTCGAGTGATCTCGGTAACTTTGTCTGAGACAAGTCGTGGGTCGCTACCAGTAATTAAGTGAATCGTCACCCCTCTACTCTCGCACTTCGGTGTAGCAACGACAAGATCATCGCCAAGACTGCAATCCACAAGCAAAGATTGATGAAACCTGTTGTATTCAATCGTTCACCGATCGCTGCCACCCACCAAACCCACCGCACGCCAACAAAAACTGGCCACATCATTACTGTCCCGATTGCAGAACATACAGTTTGACTTAGTGCCCCAGCCAAAAGCGACAGCGGCAAACCCACGAGCATCACTAACGCCGCGACGGGAACCGCTAATACATTTGCGATAATTCCGATGGCTGCTGGCAAACCAAACACGAAAATTACTGCAGGTGTAACTCCTGCTTGCGCCGAAACAGTTGCGGCAATCAAATTTGCAAGCCAGCGTGGGCCAGGAACTACCCGTGCAAGCGGCCCAGACAATAAACACAAACCTGCAGTTGCCCCGACCGACATGAAATATCCGACCGACCATGCAAGTAGCGGATCAAAAAATATCGTTCCGATCACAGTTATCGCAAGCAGTCGCAGTGTGCGCGTTGGGCGTCCAATCGAAATTGAAAGTGTTGCCACACCGGCCATCACCGCTGCACGAACGACGCTTGGTTCAACTCGAGTAATCACGACAAACCAAATCAAAACGCCACAGGTGACGATCAGCCGTGCAGTGCGAGGCAAGCGACGCAACAATGGAGAAAGTCCTGCCAGCACAAACGCCACATTCTGACCCGACACGGCGACAAGATGAGCCAAGCCAGATTTTCGAAAAGCCATGACCATTTCCTCAGGCTGTTCTGAATCATCACCGATTACCAAACCCGTGAACAGTGATCTTTCGTCATACGAGAATGACGAAGCGCCACGATCAATCAATTTGCGAACACGCTGTGCACTTCGAAACAATGGCGCCGCAGTAAACCTTCGCTCTTCCACTGACTTGATTTCAAATTTGCCCTTGATGTGCTTCGAGATTAATCGTTGCTCATGCTCTGGCGAAAGTTTGCTACGCCAACCAGTTACAAGAATTCTTTCTCCAACAGAAACATTGTTCAATCGCCATGCGGGTGGTCCATATGCGTAGACAATAAATCTGTCTCTGGCGATTTCAAGGACAATCTGTGTTGCCGCACCACTGCGTTGCGGGTCGCTAATCACTCGAGCAACACCCGCATAGTTTCCCAACTTGACACTCCGTAATTCGTTGATCGCAGCTGTGCCGTGCAACAAGCCAAGCAAACTGAAAAATAACAGTGCAATGCTTAAAGAAATTCTGGTCCTTCGAATTGCCATTGCAATCAGCATCACGCTGAGGACGAGCGCCAAAATGATCGTTGGCACGAGAAGTTTTTCGGCCGCGCGAGTCGCACAAACAGCCGAAATCGCTAATCCAACTATGAACCAATCAGAACGCCATAGATCGTACGATTGAGTCATGGCAAAAGCCCGCAAGACAAGAAACTCAGGCGGGCGCAGGAGCGAGCGAGCAGACGGGCGACTTGGGGTACATCAAGGCAAACTTTTATCTGGTTCGCTATTGGCTCGCAAACGCAAAACACAAGTCGTAAGAGATGGAATCCTCGCGAATCGCGACGAAGTTCATCAAAAAGGTGGATTCGCGGCAATCGCCCTCTCACTAATCGTTTTAGTGGCTGGCTTATTTTTGATTGTATTGCCGGGCTCATTTACAGGTTTGATCGGATTCATACTCACCGTTATCGCCCTGCCGACACTGCCATTGTTTGGTGTTCCGGCTGCTGGTGGAGTCATTCGCTATGCCTTGAGTTTTATTTCGAGTGCATTGCTGTGGTGGGTCGTTGGTCATTATGCCGCTCGTCGCGCAGTTCAACTAACTATTTCTAGTTGGCCAGAGTGGATTAAGGAATTTCGTCCACTAGCAATTGGTGTCGTTCTGGGTTCACTCATTTCACTTGCACTGGCGGCTGTAGTCCTCGGAGTTATCTAGAAAACTATTTCACGCGCGCTTGCGGCAAAATTTCATTTAGTTTTGCGGGGCCAATTCCACGGACATTGAGTAGATCTTCAACGCTGAGAAATGCGCCACTCTTTTCGCGATAGGCAATAATCGCTTTCGATGTCGACGGACCAACCCCAGGAAGTTGCTCAAGTTCAATCGCAGTTGCAGTGTTGATATTTACTAGCAGTGGTGCTTTTTGTGTTGCACCTCCAGAAATTATGTTGCCAGCAGAACTTGGTAAACCTGGCGCTCTCGGTTGCACAATTACATGTGGCTTATCATTTCGTTTCGGAATATAGATTTGTTCGCCTTCATTCAATATCGTTGCAAGATTTACCGAATCTAAATCTGCTTGTGTTGTCGCCCCGCCTGCCGCGATAACACCATCGTTCACTCGCGACCCTGCATCAAGTTTGTATACCCCTGGTTCAGCAACAGCACCAGCAACATGCACCGTGATCAATGTAAGTTCAATTGTCGTTTGCGGTGTGATGTCTAGAGTGCTCAAAACTGTGGTCGTACTCGCAAATGCCATCGCATACTCTGGCGGCGGCGGTGGAACTCGAAGCAACCACCACCCCGCGAAAGAAACAATTATCAAACTACCCACAGAGCCAAGCAGCCTCGACAGACCGAACCATTTAACGAGCGACTTGAAGCGGTCGAAATTTGAAAGAATTAATTTCACTGCCCCATGTGGGCACTAACCCCCGATCGGGGCACTAACAATTTGAGATATTTGAGTTACTTAAAAAAGTTGTGCGGTCAACTTTTTGCGATAATCACTTGTGCGCGGATCGTTTGGTCCCATTTTCAGCAAAATATCGAGATATTGCTGTTTGGCTTGTTCATCCGTCTTTACGCTCAATAAAAGAGCAGTCAATTGCTTGTCATAATCATCATCGGGAATAAAAGCAGACCTTGCTGCAGCAATAGCAACACGCACTCGATCTGTCTCGGGGATCGTCTTTAAAACTTCAAGTGCCGCCATGCAATCATTGCGGGCAACGAGCATTTCTGCAAGCGCTATAACAACTGCCTCATTAGTCGGCTCAGCTTCAAGTGCTTTACGCAAACTGGCTTCATCGCCTTTGGCAAGAAGTTCTTTCGCGTCTACAACCTCAACTTCTGGCAGAAGTTTATTTACGAACTCACTCACAGCATGTTCTGGTTGAGCACCAACAAAACCATCCAGAATCTTTCCGTCTTTCATTGCATAGACGGCAGGAATTGACTGAGCTTGAAACGCCTGGGCAATTTGCGGGCACTTATCGACATCGACTTTCGCCAAAATAACTTGACCTTTGGTTGCATCAACTAATTTTTCAAGAATCGGGCCAAGCGTCTTGCACGGTCCACACCATGGAGCCCACAAATCAACAATCACCGGAAAAATCATTGACTTATCAATAACTTCTTTTTGAAAAGTCAGATCTGTTACATCAATTGCCATGCTTCAAACGATACTGCCCATGTATTGTTTAGGCACTTTTGATGCAATACATGAGCACTGTTTAGTCGCAAGTGGCACGACACAGCAGATTTTAGATAGGTTTCTTGTAATGAGTGACACAGTCAGCGCTGGTATTGACTCACCAAAAGTTACGAAATGGCTTGTAGCCAATGTCGAAGGTGCTCAAGGTCCATTTAGTTTTGAATTTATTGCTGGTGGTCATTCGAATTTGACTTTTTCAGTTCGCGACACAAATCAAAATCACTATGTTCTTCGCCGTCCGCCACTTAGCCACGGGCTTGCAAGCGCCCATGACATGGGGCGCGAGCACCGAATGATCGCGGCGCTGCAGAACTCAGGTGTTCCTGTTCCGCGTGCGCGTGGATTATGCACAGACATAGAAATTAACGGTGCTCCATTTTATGTGATGAATTTTGTAGATGGTCACATAGTCCGCGACATTCCGATCGCCGAAAGAGTCTTGACCGAACAAACACGCACCCGCGCGAGCGAATCACTCGTTGAAACTTTGGCCAAGATTCACGCCGTTGATTTGAATGCCGTCGGACTACAAGATTTCAGTCGACATGAGGGCTATATCGCTCGTCAACTGAAGCGTTGGTATGGACAATGGAATGCACAAAAGACTCGTGAACTTTCATCGATTGATCGAGTACACGATGAACTTTTAAAGCGAATTCCAGAACAAGGCCCAGCAACGATTGTGCACGGTGACTATCGACTTGATAATTGCATCGTAAGTTCTCAAGGAGAAATTCAAGCAGTTCTTGATTGGGAGATCTGCACTCTTGGTGACCCACTTGCAGATCTAGGTCTGCTTACTGTTTATTGGACGGGACCAAACGATGAAGCGTCTCCGTGGATGTCGCAATACACAACCGTTAAAGGATTTTTGAATCGCAGTGATTTAATCGCACGATACGCAAAAATTACCGGTCGCGATGTTTCAAATATTGAGTTCTATCGAGCCTTCGCCTATTGGAAACTTGCTTGCATCGTCGAGGGCGTTTACGCACGATATTTAGGCGGTGCACTTGGAGAAAAGCAGTCGGCCGATCTTGAGCCATTTAAGTTGCAGACTGAAGCCGCAGCCAACAGTGCGCAAGAAGCGTTATCCCGTCTAAACTGAGGTCACAAAATGGATAAGCCGTACACAATTATTGGTGACATGCCAGAGATCAATGAGCCGTTGCTAGTCGTAATGATGACGGGCTGGATTGACACGAGTTCGGCTGCCGCAAACGCGATGGAATCAGTTTCGAAAGAGACAAATGCCAAACCAATAATCTCTTTTGATAACGATACTTTTGTTGACTATCGAGCACGACGCCCAATTATGGAGTTGCGCGATGGGGTAAATACGAAACTTATTTGGTCGACGCCAGAAATGGCACTCGGCCAAGACATCAATGGCAAAGATGTATTACTTCTTACCGGCCCTGAGCCTGATACTCGTTGGCACTTATTTGCACAAACTATTGCTGACATCAGCGTTGAATTCGGCGTTCGTCGCATGATCGGCATCGGTGCGTACCCATTTGCCACTCCGCATACGCGAGCCGTATATATTTCGTGCACATCACCTGATAAAGATCTCGTGGCAAATCTTCCTTATATAAAAAGTTCTGTCGATGTACCGGCTGGCATGGCAGCGGCAATTGAACATGCCCTTTTTGAGCGAAGAATTCAAGCGCTCGGATTATGGGCGCGTGTTCCACATTATGTTGCATCAATGCCTTACCCTGCTGCGTCGGCGGCTTTGCTTTCTGCATTGTGCGACTCTGGAGGAATATCAATCGACGTTTCAGCAATGCGCGAACAAGCCACTACTCAACGCGAGCGACTTGATCAATTAATCGCCGGCAACAACGATCACGCGCAAATGCTGACACAACTTGAGCAAAGTTTTGATGAGCAACTCGCGAACGGAACGACCGAAATTAATTTTGGTGGACCGATTCCAAGTGGTGATGAGATCGCTGCTGAATTCGAAAAATATTTACGCGAGCACTAAAGACTAACTAGCGCGAGCGAGGCCGTGCAACCAAGATTGCACGTTTACGCCTAGCGCATTTATGTCGTAACCGCCCTCTTGCAGCACAACAGTTGGCAAGCCAAGTGCTCCGACTAGCGCACCGCAACGGTCGTATCCAGGAGTCGTTAAAGACAAATCACTTATCGGGTCAGTGATAAAAGTATCAAGTCCAAGAGAAACTATCAATAACGACGGGCCAAACTTTTTGATACTCTCGCAGGCACGCTCAAGTGACTTTAGATAACTGTCATCATCGGTGCGCGCAGCCAGTGGCAAATTAAGCGTCGAACCAAGTCCTTTACTTGATCCTGTCTCTTCGGCGTAGCCAGTGAAATACGGATAAGCCCGCACGGGGTCACCATGCAACGAAACAAACTGCACGTCATCGCGTTCGTAAAAAATTTGCTGCGTACCATTGCCGTGGTGATAATCAACATCCAACACAGTCACTTTGGTGCCAGTTGTGCTGGCAACATGGTGGGCTGCAATCGCCGCGTTATTGAAAAAACAATATCCGCCATATAAATCTGTAGTCGCATGATGACCTGGCGGGCGACACAATCCGTAACTATTTTTTTCGCCATCCAAAACAATTTTTGTTGCACTCAAAGCAACATCAACCGCGCCCCGCGCTGCCTCGTAGGTGCCGACAGTTAGCGGTGTTGTCGTTTCAAAACACCACCAACCCAATTTGCCGTTGATTGACTCTGGCTCAGTACGAGAACCCATATGTTCGCGCAGGTTTGATTTGAAAAACATGTCAGGCACAACCTCGCGAACTTCTTTTACGTCGCGTTGATAATCAGCCCACGCTGTCGACAAAAACTTCAATAAACCTGGATTATGAATCTTGGTTATCGGTTCAGTACCCCACGAAGTCGGCGATACAAAGTCGAAAGCCTTGTCGCCAGCCAAAGTCTCGCGAATCTTTTCGGCACGACCAATGTGCTCAAATGGCGAATGAGCCGACGATCGTTCAATTTCAACTTCTGGATTGTGCAACAAATGCGCCGGCGTATATACAACTTTCATTAATACCTCAATTCTAAATTTCTATGTTAAGTCCAAAGATATTCGTGAACGTTTGAATTCTGCCATTCCTGGCGTCGTAGCAACCGCCTCAACTGCATCCCAAAATTTAACAGCATCGTCTCCACGAGGAATTTTTGAAATC
>CAMCUE010000026.1 GCA_945878705.1 Ferrithrix thermotolerans DSM 19514
CACGCCTTAGACATTGAGCCCGTAAAACTTTTTCAACAAGCAATGCACTTGGCTAGTCGCCATGTGCTTTTAGTTGTCGACAACTCAAGTGCGACGCCACTGCAAATTGTTAAGCACGCCAATAATAACCACACACATATCGACATTAAATTACGCAAGCACAACTCGAGACACTACAAACCATCCGATATCACTGACGCTCTCTATCGCCAACTACAAAACCTGCGAGACGAAATTTCAGGCAAAAGCCTCGGTTTAGTTTTCAGTGAGACTTCATCGACGATGACCAAAGTTGACAACCCGAATGCAGTCATCGCATTCGAACATCAGTGGGCCGATGTCGTAAACCAGGCAGCGACTTCGGCCGGCGCTCATGCACTGTTCAATATCTGTGTGTATAAAATTTCAGACTTGAAGTCGATGAAAAATCCAATCGCTACGGCGCGCGAACTTATCGAAGTACACGACGAAGTCTGGTCGTACCAAGATTCACGCCTGACAATCGGCACCGACAGTGAAAAACAAATCGTTCAGCAACTCACAAAATAAACAAATCACACGAAACGAGAACAACAAAATGAATACACCAAATACATCACGAGCATTTACAGTTGGCAAAACCGAATCAGGCTGGGCGCGCAAAATCGTCGAAATGCCACTAGACAAACTCGGTGACGGCGATGTGCTGATTCAAGTCGAATTTTCTGGCATCAACTTCAAAGACGGACTCGCCAGCACCGAAGCGGGTCGCATCGCTCGCATTGATCCGCTTATCGGCGGCGTTGATCTCGCCGGCAAAGTCGTCGAATCGTCAAACTCGAACATAAAAATCGGCGCAAGCGTGATCGCCCACGGCTATGACATCGGCGTTGCTCATCACGGCGGGTTTTCGCAATACGCACGAGTGCAATCAGCGTGGCTTGTGCCAATGCCAAAAGGTCTCGACGCACGCACCGCAATGATGATTGGCACCGCGGGTTACACCGCAGCACTTTCAGTTGATGCACTTGAAAAAGCTGGCCTCAAACCAGGCACTGGCCCAGTTCTCGTAACTGGCGCCACTGGCGGCGTTGGTTCAGTCGCCGTCGGCATGCTCGCCTTGCGCGGCTACGAAGTTGTCGCTAGCACTGGCAAACCAGAAACTGCCTAATGGCTTAAACAAATCGGCGCCAGCGAAATAATCGACCGAACAGAAACTTCGGCTGAGTCAGCAAAACCACTTGACCGCGAGCGCTGGGCAGGCGCGATCGACTGTGTTGGTGGCGCAACACTCGCCTACATTTTGCGTACTTTGAAATATGGATGCAGCGTTGCCGCGAGTGGACTCACCGGTGGGACAAATTTGCCAACATCTGTATTGCCATTTATATTGCGCGGCGTAAATTTGCTCGGCATCGACAGCGTGCAAACGCCGCTTGAGCCGCGCAAGGCGATGTGGTCGCGAATCGCTACAGACTTGAAACCAACTTGGCTTGAAACGCAAAGCGTTGAGATTATTGGCCTTGACGATCTGGGTGAGCAACTTGACAAAATTCTCGCAGGCAAAATGCGCGGTCGCGTGCTGGTTAATCCGCATTTATAAATTTAACGATTTATAGATTTAACGATTTATCGCGTCTACCTGAACTGCGTTATTATTTAGGCAAACGCACAAAGGACAACACGCATGAGCGCAAGCATCAATCCAGAACAACTTCAACGAGCAAAATCTAACAAAGGCTTCATCGCCGCACTCGACCAAAGTGGTGGTAGTACACCAAAAGCCCTCAAACTTTATGGCGTCGAAGAAACTGAATACAGCGGTGACGCCCAAATGTTTGACCTTATTCACGCGATGCGCTCACGCATAATTCAAAGCCCGGTGTTCACAAGCGAGCGCATTCTCGGTGCGATTCTGTTTGAAATGACGATGAATCGCAAGATCGACGGCAAAGGCACAGCCGAATTTCTCTGGCAGAACAAGCAGATCTTGCCATTTTTGAAAGTCGACAACGGCCTCGCCGATGAAACAAATGGCGCTCAGATAATGAAGCCGATACCAGAACTTGGCACGCGGCTTGAAAGTGCAAAATCACACGGAGTTTTCGGCACGAAAATGCGTTCAGTGATCAAATTTGCAAATCAAACCGGTGTCGCCGATGTTGTGCGCCAGCAGTTTGAGATTGGCAAACAGATTATTTCTGCTGGTCTCGTGCCGATTATCGAACCAGAAGTTGACATTAATAGTCCTGATAAAAACGCTGCTGAAGTTTTGTTGAAAGCCGAAATAATTAGCCAACTCAACGCTCTAAATAACGACCAAAACGTAATGCTCAAACTGACATTGCCAAACGAAACTGGTTTTTATGCAGAGTTAGTCCAGCATCCGCGAGTCGTGCGCGTGGTCGCACTCTCTGGTGGTTACAGCCGCGAAGAGGCCAACAAAAAACTGGCGCAGAATCAGGGTGTAATCGCGAGTTTCTCTCGCGCACTCACAGAAGGGCTTTCAGCCAAGCAATCTGAGACCCAGTTTAACGGCACTTTAGACACCACGATTCAGGCTATTTACGAGGCATCAAATACCTAAAACGACTTCGTTAGGTGACAAAACCTATAAAAGCCATATAAAATAAGGGTCGCCTATCACCCATCTCGTATAATTTTGTGCGTATCATCGTGGCATATGAAAAAACGTGACCTCATCCAAGCAGTAGCCATCCACGCCGACGTTGACAAAAAAACAGCAACTGCTGTTGTCGAAGGCACAATTGATGTAATCCTGGCAACAGTTGCCAGTGGTGATGTCGTGAACATTTCTGGCTTCGCAAAGTTCGCCAAGAAATCGCGACCAGCACGCATGGCCCGTAACCCGGCAACTGGCGAGCAAGTGCAAGTTAAGGCAAAGACAGTTGCAAAAATTACAGCGCTTAAAGGATTCAAAGACATCGCTCTTGGAGTCGCTTCACCACCAAAGATCATCACAGTGCGCAAGCCTGTTGCTGTTGCACCGAACGCCAGCGCAAAACGCAGGTAAAACTGCAATAGCAGCAAGTTTGCTAGCCAACGATTGTTACGAGTTGGAAGATCGGTAGGTACAACGCAATTACCGCTGTACCTACAATCACACCGAGACCCAAAATCAAATACGGCTCAATCGCCTTTGCGAAATCTTCGCCGTCGCGCTTGATGTCTTCTTCCGTGTCTTTGGCATATCTGCCTAAAACCCCTGAGAGATCTCCAGATGCATCTCCGACTGCTGCCAGATCGCGAAACACGAGTGGCAACTCATCAATACTTGAAAACGAGTCAGTAACAGATTCGCCCTGAGCAATCAAGTTTTGAATTCCAAGAAATGCTTCTTGAAACACGACATTTCCACTTGCCTCACCTGTCATTTCTAAAGAGTCAAGCATCGAAACTTTTGCCGTGAGAAGTGCGCTCAACGTTGCAGCACTGCGAGTAGTGATTGACCGATGAATAAGCGCACCAAGTCGAGGAATTTTCAAAAATAGATTATCTGTGATTATCCGACCGGTTGGAATCTTTCGAAGTAGAAACATCAGCACAATCAACAAACCCAAAATAGTGGGAAACGCCCAGGCTTGCCGCGTGAGCGTGATACTCAGATTAACTACAAACTGAGTTAATGCAGGCAACGGCGCGTTTAGTTGCGAATACATGTCAACGAAGCGTGGCACCACAAAGAAAACCATCGCCAGCAAAACCGTAATTGTTGTTGACATCACCGCTAACGGATATTGAACTGCGCGCTTGAGATTTTTGCGCAATCGAATTTGAGCATCGCAAAGATCAATGATGCCGTTAAATGTTGCAATTAAAGATCCTGTAGCTTCCCCGGCTTTAATCATTGCGGCTGGAACTCTGCCGAGGCGATGCTGTTGTGCAAAGAAAGCGTCACCAACTCCCATTCCTGCTTCGAGATCAAGTCGAATTTTTATCATCACTCTGGCTGGACGCTTGCCTGGCCGTTGATCTGCAATAAGTTCGCAAGCCTCTGGAAGGCGCAAGCCGCTCGTCAACAAACTTGAGAGATTACGGCAGATCCACAACACTTCTTCTAGCGGCAATCTTGGATGTATGAAATCCAAGTCTCTTGAAAATAAGTCAAGAAATATTCGTCGCCTAAGTCGCTTTACATAAACTCCGCGCCGATATAACTTTGCCTTTGCGGTTTCACGATCAACAGCAACAATCTGACCCTTGCGCTTTCGGTCGAGCCGGTCGGAACCCTTGAATAAATACGTGTGAGACATTAATTAAGTGACATTATAAATTAGTTTTCACCAAGAACTCGGGCAACCTCTTCAAGCGAGGTCACACCTTGCCGTGCAAGTTGCAACGCATCGTGGCGAATCGGCACCATTCCTGAGTTAATTGCAATCACTTCAATTAATGCCGGGTCGGCACGAGCGATAATTGCAGACCTGAGTTCGTCAGTAACTTTCATCACTTCTGCGACCACTGCACGACCTTTAAACCCGGTGTCAAAACAGTTTTCGCAACCGCCAATTCGCGGCCCCCACAATCTTTCTGGTCGCTCGAATGGCCACTGCGCCTCATCGAGTACTGAGCGACGGGGCACATACGGCGTGCGACACTGACGACAAAGCCGGCGCAACAATCGCTGATTAATTACTCCTCGGACGGACGCAGAAACCATGAACGGTTCGATGCCAAGATCGATTAGTCGTAACGGTGCAGTCGCTGCCGATGACGCGTGCAACGACGCCATGACAACTTGCCCAGTAAGTGCCGCACCCATTGCCGTCTTTGCAGTTTCTGTATCTCGAATTTCACCAACGAGCAAAACATCGGGGTCGGCACGCAAAACTGCCCGTAACGCGGCACCGAAATCAAAATTCGCCGCGCGATTAACTTGAACTTGCAACATTCCAGAAAGACGATATTCAACTGGGTCTTCAACCGTGATTGTCTTTACTAATGGTGTCGTAAGTTTTCGTAACGCGCTATAAAGAGTTGTGGTCTTACCTGACCCAGTCGGACCGGTTGCCAGAATCACTCCGCCTTGAAGCGAGCACAAATTATCAAATTGCACTCGAACTGCTCGACTGAAGCCAAGTGATGCCAGTCGAGACTGAACTCTCGTCTGATCCAGCAAACGAATCACACAAGATTCACCGCCCCAAGCAGATGGAATCGTCACGACTCGCAAGTCAACTGTGTGTCCACCAAATGTTGCCGATGCGCGACCGTCTTGTGGTGATCGCCTATCGCTAACATCAAGTTGCGACATGATCTTGATGCGGTTTACAAGTATCTGACCGAATTCAATCGGATAAGTACCAGCCGACTTCAAGATGCCGTCTAGACGAAATCTAATTTCACAACGATTATCGTCAGGCTCAATGTGAATATCAGATGCCCCAGACATAATCGCACGCTCAATCAACACATCGGCAAGTTCGGCGACACGCCCCTGTGATGCCAGTTGTTTTTCAGCTTCTTGTAGTTGGCTCGCACGACTTAATGCATCTTCATCTGCCAACTCATCAACAAGATCAGTATCTTCATGTCGCTCAGCAGCGGCTTGCAGTGCCGGACGATTTGTAACCACGAAGCCGACTTCATAATCTGTGAATCGAGCGCGAAGTTCTGTGATCACTTTTGAATCAGTTGGATCTAAAACTGCAATGACCACAGTGTTGTCACGACGACCAACCGCAAATGCACCAAGATCTAGGGCTTCGTGGGGTGGAATTCGCTCAACTAAGTCTGCCGAAACTAAACCCGGTAACTGAGCTAAATATTCAAAACCTTTTGAAGACCAGATCGCAAGTTCAAGATCTGTAATCGAAAGACCTGCAGCGATCATCGCTCGCACCGGTCTGATTCCGTTGAGCCAACCTACTTCGGCGGCCGCCTCAAACCTGGGGAGATCGTCGACGATTGCAGGAACTGCTTTTTTGAGTAGTTCAATAGCTTCTCGGAGTTCGGGCAAAAACTCTTTTGTTGTGGTCGTCAAGGCAAAGTAGTTTCCGACGCTACAGATATTTGTTGTTCATTAAACCGAATGCCAACTAATTTGAGAGTTGCAACAGATTGATTGCCTGCAAAATCAAACTTGATACTGGCGATACCAATTAATGGGCCAGTAATCCGAGCATCTCTGGTTTTGTCAATCAACTGAATTAGCCGAGGAACATCACCAGTAACTTCAACCACTGCCGTAACCACTGTAAAAAGTTCTGTCAATGAATCTGGATCTATATTCAAAGCAGTAAGCGCTGCTTCTACAGTCATCGTTTCGGCAGGTGAGTTGACTTCAACAACACCAACAGTCAAAATTTCGGCTTCTCTGCGAATCGCACCAACCAAGTCTGCGCTCGTCAGAGTTGACGGTGTAAGCAGGCTCAGATTTGGGTTGTCGACGAGATTTATATTGGCCGACTTAGCGCGAATCGCGGCTGCCTCGAGAAATACTTGATCTGCGGTTTCTCTAAGCCGATCAACATGGTCACGGCGATTGCTAATTAATCCGAAAACGCCTGCAAAAATTAAGGCGACTACAACTGCGCCAATACTTAAATAAATACTTCGGCGGCTCATGCATCACCAAAAGGCACAAATGGTACACCAAGCGGAAACACAAACGCATATTCAACTGGTCCATCTTCGGTCGCATCTAGTTGAGTCAGTGAAATTGATGCGCCACTGGTAGCCAGCGCGCGTTGCCACTCATCTAATACTTCGGCAGGAATCTTGACAACAAATCGCGCACTTACGAGCCCGTTTTCGATTTCGAATGACACTGTATTTACGATCGGTTCTGCGGGCAACGATGACATCAGAGCAACTACGGCTGCCGACCAAATTGGCGGAGTGAACTGTGACAAGGTGCCTACTTGTTTTGCTGCTTCTTGCTTTCGTTCAGCGAGCTCTGCAGCGGCTTTGCTTGACTTAACTTCGCGTTGCGCAGTGGCGATTACTCGCTCAAGATTTGCAGCTGTTCGCCCTGACGAAACCCAGACAAATGTGGCTAGCAATGCGGCAACGACAACGACCGATAAGCCAACTGCCAAACCGTTTGGGACTTGCGAAATTTTCGAAGAATTAAATACAGGACTGGCGAAGCCACGCGAACCATCACTTGTAATAACTCCTTCAAATGGTTGCAGATTTTTTGATGGCCCTTGTTTTGCAACTCGGCGGCTGAATCTACGACCAAAATACTTTGACACATCGGCATACGGTTGGTGTTCAAGTTGCATCGTCGCCGCTGCAAGTGCGCCATACGCACCAAGCCTCTCAGCCTCTGGAATTTGTGAGACGTCAAGACCACTACTGATTGGCGCAGGCAAAACTGTGACACCAACGTTTTCTAAAAATGCGGGCAGTTGGGGCAATGTTGCCCCAGTACCAAAAGTCCAAACGTCTCGTGGGCAAGTGTCGCCGTTGCGCTCCCACAATTCAATCGTTCGATGCACCTCGCGCGCCAAACTCGCCAGGTAGCGACGCAATGCCACAACATTTTCTGGTGAGAACAACGATTGAGTCTGCGCGGCAGTATCGCCTTGCGGCCATGGCGACGCACCTCCACAATTGAGTTGACGAGATGAAATTGGTATACCGCCGCGTACAAGTGTCATTTCGGCGCACGATTCACGAACTGCTAAGTACAAACCCTCGTGGCTTAGTGTGAACGGTGCAACTATCAATCCACAATTTGAGTTGCCTAATTCGTAACGCAAGTTTCGTGCCGTCTCAGAAGTGATCGCTCCAACCATTGCAGTTGGTCTTGCTACATCAAAACGCGACTGAACAAGACCGGCACCCGGAAGTTCGCTTCCAGACGGAAAATGGCGATTGATAACTTCTTTAATCACAGGCTGCATTTTGCGAGCAACTACCCCAGGGGCCTGCACTCGTTGCATTGTTACGCCCGATGACCCCCACGAAAGCACAGCACGATTATTCTTAGATTCACCTTGATGCATTATTGATGCAACGGCAGTGCTATTTAGCTGACGAAATTTTTCGTAATGTACAACGGTACGACCTTCTAAGCGGACAATCCGAAGCGTCGTGCCGTCAACTTCAGCGCCAACAATAGACTGAGTTGCTCGACTCATTGACTATGCCTCAGTTCGGATTGGAAACTCACAACGGTAAGTGTCGGCTAGTAATGAACTAATCCAAACAGTCTATTCCCCACCACTAACTTGAGATGATGATCTAATGCCGCAGAAAGTTTGCCAACATGGGGAAGTTTAAGACCAAGATCACGTCATTTGAGCCAACGCTTATCGTTGTCATAGAAATCTTGACAGTTATTTAGTGTCAAACTTATTTGTTAATTCAATTTGTACATCCTGGAGGAAATTATGAAACAGTTAATTAACAGAATAAAGACCAAAATAATGGGTCGTGAAAGTGGTTTTACGCTTACAGAATTGGCTGTTGCCATGCTTGTAATCGGTATTTTGGCCTCTGTTGCGGTGCCAAGCTTTTTAGGCTCACGAAACAATGCATACGATAAAGAAGCCCAGAATTCAATCAACTTGGCGATCAATGCCGCGTTGGTGCAATATCAGAACCAAGGTGACTTTTCAGATGCATCGACAGCTGGTTGCGGCTCTGACGCCAGCCAAATATTACTTGCTGCCGACTTGCAGAAAATTGAGCCAAACGTTGACATGATCGGAGGATTAGTTGCATCGTCAAGTGCTCGAACTGTGAGCGTTGATGCGCGCAACACCTATAACTCAAACAACGAGTTACTCGGTTGTCAAGCATTTTTTGCTACCGCGCTGTCATCAAGCGGAACATGCTGGGTTGCGCGATTCACAGTCGAAGGTAAATTCTTTTTGACTGGCAATGTTTCCCCAATCGTTATGGCTCCGGCTTTGAACACACAAAATGCATCAATTGCGACTTGGACACTTTTGCAGGCAAACGGTGCCGCATACGCCCAAATTCGCGCACGTTCAAACGCTGCAGATGCTGATAACACACAGTCACTTGCTTTAACCAAAAGTAATTGCAATGCTGCATTCCAGTCATCTGGACTCGCTGGAGCAGCGTCGTACTACGCGAGACCAAGCGAGTTCTACTCGTCATGGCGTGACGCAACAGGTGCAGCAGGTGGAGCCGGCAACTAGTTAATTAATAAAAATGCCTTCAGAGAGTGGGCGCCAGTTCGCTGGCGCCCACTTTGAAAGCACGAGTTGCTTACAACTCGTGGTATTGAAATTTTTTAGCACGAAATGTTTTTACCGGCACACGGGAATAACAGAGAAAGGAGAGTAACTAGTGAAACGCAAGTTAAACGCGATATCAGGTTTGATCATTTTGCTCTCCTTAATTCTCTCGCCAAATCCAGTGTCGGCTGCCAAGACAATTCTGAAGCCAGATCTGCTTAAACCACAAGCAGATGGCCAGTTAGTGATTCAGAATCCAAAAGCCGAGTATCTTTCGTTTGAAAAGATTGAATTTACTTCGGGCGGTTGTTCGCCATCTGGTGCAACAAGTCTTGAACTTCGCTCAGACAACCCGCAAACCGGAAATGTGATCTCTGCGTATGCGGCACCAAAAGTCAACGCGGCCGGATATGTGCGAGCAGCAGTAATGCTGCCAATCAACATTCAGCGTGGAACTTATTATCTTGCGTTCAGTTGCGTGGCACCAAATTCGGCGCAGTTATCTTCGTCGGCAGCAATTAAAGTTGAAACAGCAATTGTGACAGCACCTGAACCACAAGTACCGATTGCGCCTGGAGTTATAACTTTGACGCCAACTGAGCCAGTTGTCGTGGACGCTGAATTAGCCAAGACCGGGCTGAACACAATAATTGTTCTGCCAGTGCTCGCAGCAATTGCTCTAATTGGCCTGATCAACATAATGCTCTCGCGTCGCCGAACTGTTGCACCGTCATGGTCTGCATCAGGCAACCGCTTCAATA
>CAMCUE010000027.1 GCA_945878705.1 Ferrithrix thermotolerans DSM 19514
ATTTCGGCACGCTGATCTGCGTTTAGCATTTCCCACTTATTAAGAACCACGACCACAGGGCTACCAGAGGCATCAATTCGTTCAGCAAGTCTTTGATCTTGACTCGTAATACCTTCGGTTGCATCTATTACGAGCAACGCAATATCTGATTCGTCAACGGCTCGCAACGCTCGAACAAACGAGTAATACTCAGTTGATTCATCGACACGACTTCGTCTGCGCATTCCGGCGGTGTCGACAAACATCATTGGCCCATCTGGGGTTTCAACGACCGTGTCGATTGAGTCTCGAGTTGTACCAGGCATGTCGTGAACGACTGCACGATCTTGCCCGACGAGGCGATTGAAAAGTGTGCTCTTGCCAACATTCGGTCGACCAACTATCGAAACGCGCGGAATACCGGGCGTTCGATTCGGGCCTTGCCGTTCGACTTCAACCTCAGCTTGGTCATCGCCCTCGCGCCGCGGAACTCGAATTAAAATTTCGTCAAGCACATCACCAGCTTTTCGCCCGTGTAGCGCGGAAACCGGAAATGGATCACCTAAACCGAGAGATAAAAACTCCCACTTATCAAATTCACGCTTATCGGTGTCAACCTTGTTTGAAACGACGAGCACTTCTTTACCGCTTGTACGCAACCATTTAGCGATTGCTTGGTCGTCATCTAGAACTCCGGCTGCAGAGTCGACAACAAATAGAACTAGATCGGCTTCTTTCACTGCAGATTCAACTTGGCGACTGACTTTTGCGTCGAGTTCAGTTCCGCCTGGCATCCATCCACCCGTATCAACGACATTGAAGTGCCGACCTTGCCACTCAACTTTGCGTTCAAATCTGTCGCGAGTTACGCCTGGAGTATCTTGCACGATCGCTACCTGCGAACCCATAAATCTGTTGAAAAGTGTGCTCTTGCCAACATTTGGCCGACCGACAATGACAACGGTTGCTAGAGATGTTGTCACGCCAGCAGTTTACCGTTGCATTGGCAAGGTAATCTTCGAAGCAGTGAATAACGTCGACGAAGTTATCCTCGCGTCGCCTCGTGGATTTTGTGCCGGAGTTGAGATGGCGATCAAAGCCTTGGCATGGATGGTGCGAACTTTTGACGCTCCTGTTTATTGCTACCACGAGATAGTGCATAACAAAATCGTCGTTGATCGATTCAAGAATCTCGGAGTGATCTTCGTCGATGATTTAAGCGAGATACCCAAAGGTCGCCCAATCATGCTTTCGGCACACGGTTCTGCTCCACAGGTAGTTGCCGCAGCACGCGAACTCGGAAGTTATGTCGTTGATTCGGTGTGTCCTTTGGTAACCAAAGTGCATCACGAAGTGAAAACTCGAGCCACCAAGGGCTACCACATTGTCTATATCGGTCACGAAGGACATGAAGAAGCAGTCGGGACTATGGCAGTCGCACCCGACTCGATCTCACGAGTTGAAACTCTTGACGAAGTTGCGGCGCTGAAAAACTTCACTGAACCAGTTGCGATTCTCGCTCAGACAACGCTGTCGCATCGCGATTGGAAGGATGTCGCCGACGCCGTAAAAATCAAGTATCCGCAGGTCTGGTCACCGGGTAAGAGCGATCTCTGTTTCGCCACGACAAATAGGCAAGGCGCTTTAATGGAAATTGCCACGAAGTGCGATGCAATAATCGTGATCGGATCTGACAACTCGTCCAACACGAGAGCACTCGAGAAACTTGCCAGAGACTGTGGCTGCAAAAATGTTTATCGCGTCAACGATGCAAGCGAACTGCCGAGCGATCTTTCTGGCACGATTGGCGTAACTGCAGGTGCCTCGGCACCTGAAGAACTTGTTGTCGAGATCATTCAATTGCTCGCACCGCGCAATGGAGTCCGCGAAGTAAAAATCGCACAAGAGGACGAATACTTTCCGCCTCCGAGACACATTCGACAACTTCAAACATCAATTGAACTCGTTGTGACATTAATGCTTGGGGGTTCGCTTGCGACACGACGAATCGTCGATGACAAAAAAACTGCGGCTAGCTCCGTGCTGGCACTACTTGCCCGCTAGTTTCACGCGCTAGTTTCGCGTGCTAGTTTCGCGGCACTTCACTCCACGGCTTGTCGCGATCAACTCGCACATCACCAGGTAGCCCCAACATTCTTTCACCTAAAATATTTTTCATCACTTCGGTTGTGCCACCTTCGATGCTGTTGGCTCGACTGCGCAGAAATGCTTTTGGCACCGAATCAAAACTCATTGCAGTTTCAGGACGCACGAGCGCATAACTTCCATAAAGCATTCCATTTGCACCCATCAGATCTACACAAAACTCATATGTGTCTTTATTGAGTTCAGCACTAGCAACTTTGCCAATTGAGCCCTCTGGACCAGGCGTTCCCATCCGACGGTTCTGCCCTGCCCGAATGTTTGTAAGCCGCAAGACCTCTGCTTTAATCCATAACTTCATCAGTTGATCTTGGGTTGCAGCCGACTTCTGATCTTTTGTAAGAGCTTCCCAAAGTTTGACAGCCTCTCTAATCGGACCAGTTGCCTTTCTTGGTATCGCTCCACCAATTGCCACACGCTCGTTCATTAATGTTGTCAGACTCACTCGCCAACCGTCGCCCGCTTTGCCGAGAGTTTCCTCAACGGCAACTCGAACATCTGTAAAATAAACTTCATTAAATTCTGCTTCACCAGTTATCTGACGCAGAGGTCGCACTTCAACACCTGGTGCTTGCATATCAACAATCACAGCAGTGAGCCCTGCATGTTTAAATGCTTGGGCGTCTGTTCTGACAACTAGCAATCCCCACTTTGATAAGTGAGCGAGAGTTGTCCAAACTTTTTGACCGTTAATAATCCATTCGTCACCATCGCGAACACCTTTGGCAGAGAGTCCTGCAAAATCTGAACCCGAACCAGGTTCAGAAAACAACTGACACCAAATCTCTTCACCCGTATATAACGGTCGCATATATTTCTTGATCTGTTCTGGTGTACCCCACTGCGAAATAGTCGGCGCACACATTCCGTAGCCGATCGGATTACGCATATAACTTGACGGACCGCACGCAGCCGAAATCGCTTCGTTGACAATTTTCTGATGTTTCGGCGACGCGTTGATTCCACCACTTCCTTCAGCGAAGTGCACCCACGCCAGACCAGCATCAAATTGCGCACCAAGAAATTTCACCGCTGACGTTGAACTTGGAGGGTATTCGCTAAGTAATTTGTCGACACGACGCTGAACTTCAGCGTCGGTAACAATTGTTTCGGCCTCAACTGTTGTCATTCAAATCTCCTTGTTCAAGCAACCTAATTAAAGATACAGTGTCGTCAAGTTGCAAACCGACTTGAAGCACTTTATGCCAACGTACTTCTCGTGTGAGTACAACCGAATTTTTGATTTGTGACCGAGATTGACTAGGTTGCAGTTATGTTTCCTGGTTCAGTGGCGTTACAAGATCCAAATCGTCCGGCAGTAATAATGGCCGCGACGGGGGCGATTACAACCTTTGCAGAATTGGATGCTCGCGCCAATGCCCTGAGTCATGTGTTGCGTAATGCGGGTCTAAAAGTTGGCGACCATATCGCATTTTGTCTAGAGAATCATCCACGCTATTTTGAAATTCTTTGGGGTTGCCACTACGCGGGCCTGATCTACACGGCTTGTTCTTCGCGTTTAACGACCGACGAACTTAGCTACATCGTCGACGATTGTGGCGCGAAAGCATTTATCACTAGCAAATACAAATCTGAGCAAGCCGTTGAACTAAATTCGAGAACACCAAAAGTGACATTGCGTTTGATGCTTGACGGAACAGTTGCTGGGTACGACTCGTTTGAAGATGCTGTCGCCAACTCTCCAACTACAGAATTATCTAATCGAGTCGATGGCGTTGACATGCTCTACTCAAGTGGCACGACAGGTCGTCCAAAGGGAGTCAAACTCGGATTGGCAATGACGCCTCTTGGTTCGCCAACTGGACTGACCGCTCTGTGCCAAATGCTCTTCGCAATGGACGATAAAACAACATATCTCTCACCTGCCCCGCTCTATCATTCGGCGCCATTGCGTTTCACAATGACTGCGCAACGACTTGGTGGCACCGCGATAATCATGGAGCACTTTGACCCAGAAGAATATCTAAAACTAATCGCGCGTTTTAAGGTAACTCATTCGCAACTTGTGCCAACGATGTTCGTGCGGATGCTTAAACTTGACGATGATAAAAGAATCAATAACGACACATCAAGCCTGCGATGCGCAATGCACGCAGCGGCTCCGTGTCCAATCGAAGTGAAACACAAAATGATTAATTGGTGGGGACCAATAATTCATGAGTACTACGCCGGTAGCGAAGGCAACGGTTTTGTTTATTGCAATTCAGAGCAGTGGCTCGCCCACCCGGGCACAGTTGGCACCTCGATCAACGCTGTGATTCATATTTGCGATGATCAGGGCAATGAACTGCCGACTCTTGAACCAGGCACAATCTATTTTGAGAGCAAAGCTGTTTTCGAATATCACAACGATCCAGAAAAAACTAAGAGTTCGAGAGATCCACTCGGTCGTGGATGGACGACTCTTGGTGATGTCGGCTACCTCGATGCTGATAATTATTTATACCTGACAGACCGCAAAGCATTCATGATTATTTCGGGTGGAGTAAATATCTATCCACAAGAAGCCGAAAATATTTTGATAAATCATCCACTTGTGATTGATGTTGCTGTGTTCGGCGTTCCCAACGACGAGTTCGGTGAAGAAGTTAAAGCAGTGGTGCAACCTACCAAAGTGCCAACAACGCCAGAGCAAGCGGCCGAACTTGAACGAATACTGAAGGCCTTCTGCAGAGAATCTTTGGCTGATCTGAAATGCCCGCGTTCAATTGATTTTCGCGCCGAGTTACCGCGCCACCCGACCGGCAAACTTTACAAGAGGCTACTCAAAGACGAATATTGGAAGAATGCAGGGCGCGCGATTTAGTCGGTCGCGAGCAGCAACTTCGCCGTCGTGTTACATCCCTTTCTAAAACACAAAACACCAATTGCTTTTGCCCATCGTGGCGGTGCCAGCGATGCTCCCGAAAACACTATGCCAGCCTTTCAAAAGGCAATGGATCTCGGATACATATATATAGAGACGGATGTGCATGTCACGCGTGACGGTGTATTACTGGCGTTTCACGACGATGATTTATCGCGTACTTGCGGACGAGCAGGAAAAATCAGCGAACTCGACTACGCAGAAGTTTCACAGGCACGGGTCAACGGGATTGAACCGATTCCGTTGCTTGAAGATTTGATTGCAACTTGGCCCAATGCACACATCAACATCGACTGTAAATCCGACCAAGCACTACAACCACTTGAAACCAGACTCGCCCATGGCGATCTATTCGACCGAGTGTGTATTGGCTCATTCAGCGATCGGCGCCTGAATCATTTGCGAGAAACATTCGGCGACAAACTATGCACTTCGATGGGACCGCGTGATGTCACCAAGTTGCGGCTCGGGAGTTGGGTCAAAACAACAAGCAAGTTTCGCAACATTCATGCAGCACAAGTACCAGTAAGTCAGGGTCCGCTAACTATCGTGGATCGAAAATTTGTTGACGCGGCTCACCGTGCTGATCTTCAGGTTCATGTCTGGACAATTGATGACCCCGTTGAGATGAAGCGTTTACTTGATTTAGGTGTTGACGGAATCATGACAGACCGGATCGAAATTTTAAAAAAAGTAATGTTAGATAATTCATGTTGGCATGCCAACTGAGGTATTCTGAGAAAATGAGAGTAGACGCAAACTTCTTCTGCACAGTTCCGATGGATGATGCCGGCAAAGTAGCGCCGACAAAACGAAGATACGGCAATGACAGCGTGATTGAGTGTTATAAAAACCTCGTTTCGTGGGCGAAAACTGCCGACCAAGTTGGCATAGACACAATGTGGCTCACAGAGCATCATTTTCAGTTTGAAGGCTACGAGGTATTGCCGAATCTCATAATGTTTGGACAACATTTAACTAGCGTCACAAAAAATCTCCGTTTAGGTCAAATGTTCAATGTTGTTCCGCAGTGGCATCCACTTCGTCTTGCAGAAGATTTCGCTTTAGCCGACATTGTTACGGGCGGTCGAATGGAGTTCGGCGTCGGGCGCGGCACCGTGCCTCGCGAAGCCTGGAGTCTCGGCACTGTTGTTGCATCTGGAGACAACGCAATGAGTGCTGAACACGATCGCATCAACCGAGAAGTGTTCGAAGAAAGTCTGGAAATAATCAAACTTGCGTGGTATAACGAGCGGTTCTCATATCGCGGCAAACATTTTGTCTTTCCTCCGGATGATATTCCTGACCGCGGAAGTTACGTCGACGATTTAACTTTGATTCCAAAGCCGTTGCGTCACATTGATGTTTATCAGCCTGTCACATCTCCTGAGACAATTGAATATGTACCGCGAGTTGGTCACAAAGCCGTCTACTGGCTGCAAAACGCTGACAGCCAAAAACAAAAGTGGGATCGTTATGCCGAAATTCGCGAACAGGTCGGAACTCCAGTAGCGCCTGGCGAAGACCGAATGCTGGTAATCAATCTGCACTGCGCAAAGACCCGCGAAAAGGCAATGATCAAAGGCAAGCCTGGTCACGATGAGTTTGCGAACTTTCTGTCGCCGTACGGTCGATTTTCTTCTTATCGAAACCCCGACGGCAGCAAGGTTGCTTTCAATCACTGCCCGACTGTGCAAGAGTCGATTGATCAGAAGATTCAAATCGTCGGCTCATTTGATGATGCTGTCGACACGATCGGCTTTTGGCGAGAACTTCTTGATTTGAAACACATTTGCTTTTTCTTTGATTATCCAGGCGTGAGCCGTGATGAGATGAACGAACAGATGCATTTCATCGCTGACGAGATATTCCCTCGACTTGGAGAAAAAATAGAACGTCGACCGTTGCCAAATCTGCAACCACTGATTTAGATCTAGCCTCGTGCTAATCAAAAACTGTCGACTCGTAGATCGACCTGATGAGTTCTTTGACGTCACTGTTGATCATGAAGTTATCGCGTCGATCACTATTGCTGAAAAACCACGCGATGATGCCCCAAGCAAACAAATTGTTGATGCGAAAGGTGCGTTGTTGACAAGTTCACTAGCCGAGCCCCACGCTCATCTGGATAAAGCTTTTTTATCCGAAAGAATCAGCAATCCCACTGGCGATTTGATGGGCGCAATTAATGCAATGGAATCGGGGCGAGATCAGATCACTGTTGATGACACGATCGCACGCGCAGAACGTGCAGTGCGATTGATGGTGTCTAACGGCGTAACAGCTATTAGAACCCACGCTGACGTGACCGAATGGAACTCGCTTGACTCTATTGATGCGTTGCTTGAAGTTCGAAATCGAACACGTGAAATTGTTGAGTTGCAGATCGTTGCATTACTCGGTTGGCCGTTGTCTGGAGATCTCGGTCAAGCGAATCTCGCCCTCGGCAAAAAGGCAATAAGACTCGGTGCAGACATTCTTGGAGGTTGTCCACATCTTGATGTTGACCCTGTCGGCGCAAATATCGCGCTATTACAACTCGCCAGCGAATTGGGTTGCGGACTTGATCTACATACCGATGAACACACTGATGCACATCGAGTTTCGCTTGAAGATCTTGCCGAGCGTGTCATCGCTATAAAATTTGCGCATTCAGTTACTGCTAGTCACTGTGTCAGTCTCGGGATGCAAACAGAAGACGTTCAGCAACGAATCAGTGAAAAAGTCGCCCTAGCAAGTATCGGTGTAGTCGCTTTGCCTCACACGAATCTATTTTTGCAAGGTCGTGACAAATCAACAGCACCGCCCCGTGGGCTTACGGCGATATCCAAGTTGCGCAGGGCAGGCGTTCGTGTTGCAGCAGGTGCCGATAACTTACAAGACCCGTTTAATCCACTTGGCAGTGGAGACCCACTTGAAACTGCCGCCTTGATGGTGCTCGCCGCACATCAATTACCCGACGATGCATTCGATGCCATATCAAACACAGCAAAGTCAGTCATCGGCACGGCAGAATCGCATCTCAAAATCGGCGACCGTGCAGATTTAATGTTGACTCAGGCAGATTCACTGCGTGAGGCAATTGCCAATCGGTCGGCTCGGTCAATGGTGATGTATCGGGGCAGACTCACCCACTTAACAAAGAATTAACCAAAATAAGTTGATCCTTTTTTGTTTAACAGTAAATCTTCAACTATTCTTTCCGTGTGGCAGGAGCTCTCGCATTCAATAATGTCGGGATGACATTTCCTGATGGGACTAAAGCCCTCGGCGGAGTTTCTTTTGACGTTAATCCTGGTGAATTTGTTACCGTTGTCGGTCCATCGGGTTGCGGTAAGTCAACATTGCTGCGAATTGCTTCAAATCTCGAAACAGAAACTGAAGGCAAGTGCGAAGTTGATCGCAACAGCATTGGTTATGTATTTCAAGACGCAACTTTGTTACCTTGGCGCACAGTTCGAAAAAATATTGAACTAATCGCCGAATTGCATGGCATATCTTCAAGCGAACGCACCAAACTCGCCCAGGACGCGATCAACCTCGTTGGCTTAACAGGATTTGAAGAAAAATATCCACGACAGTTATCGGGTGGAATGAAAATGCGGGCATCACTCGCCCGCTCTCTCGTGATGAAACCAGAAGTGTTCTTGTTCGACGAGCCATTTGGAGCACTCGACGAGATCACTCGCGAACGATTAAACGACGAATTGCTGCGATTGTTTCAACTTGAAGGTTTTGCAGGTTTGTTCATCACTCACTCAATCGCTGAAGCGGTTTATATGTCGACAAAAGTTCTTGTAATGTCAGCACGACCAGGGCAAATTGTCGGCAGTTTTGATATTCCATTCGAATACCCGCGCGCCCACTCTTTGCGTTACGAACCTAAGTTTGCAGAAATCTGTGGCGAAGTTTCACTCGCCCTGCGTGGGGCACTCGTATGAGCGATACAAATTTAAAAGTCACAAACACGATTGATCAGTCGGCACCGACGAGTTTGCGCATCGATGACGCCCCGCGAGAAGCCAACGAGCGGAATCTTTTCAGTGATTTCGCCGGACCGGTGATTGTGTTTATTTTGTTTATCGGCTTTTGGTATTTACTCTCAACAAAATTGTTGCCGCCACAAAAGCGTTTTTTATTGCCAACTCCGCACCGTGTCATCAACGAAGGATTTCTTACCTGGTCTGCCGGCACACAACGGGGTTTGAAACCAATTCTGATGTCACTTTGGGATTCGATAAAAATCGCGGTCTCTGGGTTGTTCATCACGATCATCGTTGGCACGACGCTTGCGACATTGATGGCGACTCGTCGCTGGATGGAACGCGCCACTTGGCCATATCTTGTTGCATTGCAATCTGCTCCGATCTTGGCAATGACGCCACTGATTCGAGCCCTAATCGATGGCATCCAGTTGCAGCGCATTCTTGTCGTTGTGTTGATTGCCTTTTTCCCAATTGTCAATAACACATTGTTTGGCTTACTCTCAGTTGACACCAGCCAACACGAGTTATTCAGCCTGCATGGTGCCAGCAAGTTCACACGTCTGCGTAAATTGCAATTTCCCGCGGCAATGCCAAATATTTTCGTCGGCTTGCGTATCTCCGCTGGCCTGTCGGTGATTGGTGCGGTTGTCGGCGAATTTTATTTTCGCCAAGGTGGCGTTGTCGGAATTGGTGCGCAAATTGACATTTATCGCGGACGACTTTGGGGCGCCGAGCTGATTACGGCAATTATTTTGGCCA
>CAMCUE010000028.1 GCA_945878705.1 Ferrithrix thermotolerans DSM 19514
TAACGGTGGGCACAAAATTGAATCGGTGCTAATGCACTATGCCGATCGCGCGACAGTCTGCGTCAGCACGCAGGCAGGATGCGCAATGGCTTGCGGGTTTTGCGCCACAGGTCAAGCCGGTTTCACACGCCAACTCACCTCGGGCGAAATAGTCGAGCAAGTTGTCCACGCTGCACGCACGAGTGCCGCTCGTGATCAGCGACTTGCCAATGTTGTATTCATGGGCATGGGTGAGCCACTGGCAAATGAAGAAGCTGTGTGGCAAGCCGTCACGCGAATTCACGAAGCCATAGGTATCTCTGCTCGACATTTAACTATTTCAACCGTTGGAATAATCCCTGGCATTAACACACTCGCCGAACGACCACTGCCGGTTAATCTTGCCGTCTCACTTCACGCAGCGCGAAATGAGTTGCGAAACGAACTTGTGCCAATCAATAAGCGTTATCCGATCGAAGATTTAATGCAAGCATGTCGCAAATATCTTGCCAAGAAAAATCGTCGAATAAGTTTTGAATGGGCATTAATTAAAGATGTCAACGACACACCACGGGACGCTCGCGAACTTGCCAAACTCTGCAAAAGTCTCAAGCCCAGCGCTCACGTCAATTTAATTCCGCTGAATCCGACGCCGGGATATTTGACAAAAGGAACAGCCCCAGAGGATGTCCGTGAATTTGCAATGCAACTTGAAGACCTCGGTGTTAATGCGACGGTGCGCCGCAATCGTGGTACTGATATTGATGCTGCATGTGGTCAATTGGCTGCCGGTCAGCCAGTAACAATTACTTCTCGATCAATAGTCGGATAAGTTTCCCTCGGCCTTGTGAAATTTGGTCGGCAAGCGCACGCTCTAATAATCCACCTGTAAATAAACTTCCCGAGTAGTGCAAGTTCATAGTCAGGCAAGATCCCGTCGCCGTACTTGAAACTGTCGCACTCAGCACCCACTGCGAATGTTCGCGACCGTCTATTTCGGCTCGTTCGAACACAACAAAACTTGGCTTATCAAAACTTGAACGAACCATCCGCAAGCGCTTAGATCGCGCGAATGGTCCGAGCCTCGCCCGAAGTTCAACTGACCAAGAATTATCGTCAAGCAATTTTGCGGCGTGCACCATTTCGAGCCATGACTCGTAATTTGCAAGATCGGAAATATAGTTGAAAAGTTTTTCAACTGACACTGGCACATCTACCGTGACGACAACATCCATTTCGAACTTCTCAAATCCTTTTTAATATTCTGGGTGCGACTGATCGTGGTCTGAATCTACAAGATCAAGACTTGTCTCGCTTGTCTGACTACTCTCTTCAAAATGCCCAAACGCCCGACCAAGCAACCTTCCACGAGCGCGGAGTTTCCCATCTAAATCTCCACTGCGATCAAACTGTGGTGTCCACGGCAAGGCTTCGGTGGCTTTCGTGTCCAGCAGTTGAGCAAGTTCGGCAGTGACATCAGTTGATTCGCGATCTGTTGTCTCAAACACAACTTCATCATTCACGAAATCAAATAAGTTTGCAGCAGTCGCAGGTGCTGCAGCATCGTCTGTTCTTTCTTTAGGTTCCAAGACTTCAGAAATATCTTGTTGTCTATCTGCTCTTCGTGGGTTGCTTTTAATAATTTCTTGGGTTATTGGCGCGCTAAATAATCGCTGTCGCTCTTCACGGTTGTCAATGACAGTCCAACCCCTCGGAACTACGAGCGAGTCAGCATGTCGGCGACACAAAAGATTTACCGGCGTGAGATCATTTAGATCTGGAAAGTTAATCGTCACAAACAGCCGCGGAATATCTACTGAATAGATGACCTCACCCATTTTCGAGCAACCTGGCCGTTCACAGTGACGCGACATGCCTAAACAATAGACGGCATCACAGTTCCAGACAGGCGATTCCCATTCCCTGTCGGTCACGATAACCAAAGGTGTCACTTGGGCAGGTCATGTCAAACCCGATGAGTTGCCGAACAACCCCATCGTTGGGTTGATCACACGAAACCTCATAGACCGCTTGAGTTGCGTCTAGCGCGACGCATGACCCGCTTTGTATCAGAGAATCAGGTCCTTGCGGAATATTAGTTGACACGGTTGATCGCAAAGCCAAAATCAATAGTGCACCGATGCCAATCAAAGTCAGCATGAATCTCCAAGGAAACTGTGCTCTGACAATTATCCGTGGGACCTCAAAATCTGGTTCTTCAACAAAATCATCTAATGGCCTACTTTTTGAATCCGAAGATTGATACGACTTATCTGTTCTCTTTGGTGCTGATTGTTGAGCCAAAGATTTGTCGTATTCGCGGCGAGTTGCGGGGTCACCCAAAACGCTCCAGGCTTGGCTTACCGCACTAAGTGCCAATGACAAATCTGCGGATTGCAAACCGATCGCATCTGGGTGAAGTTTGCGAACCATCTCGCGATGTGCCGCACGAATTTCTTTGATTGACGCAGTCGATTTCACTCCAAGAATTTCATAGTGATTTGAAATTTTTGTACCTACCTAAATCACTAAACAGAAAATGACGGAATCAGGAACCGGTGAAAGTCGCAGCGATCTTGCTTGCCGAGTCTCCACCACGACGCAAGATAACAGCCAAGAACCATAATGCGCTGAGCGTGACCACAAATAACAGCACAGCACCTACACCCCAAAACGGTTTGATTGTGCTGCGAGTTGCACCAAGTAACGCAACCGGAAAAGTAGTCGAGCCGGCTTCGCTAATCAATGTTGAAATCACTGCATTATCGAGACACAAAGCAAATGACAAAAGCGCACCGGCAACCATCGCCGAAGCAATCAACGGCAAAGTGATCTGACGAAACGCCCGAGCAGGTGGCGCACCAAGATCAGCAGCCGCTTCTTCAAGTGCTTCGTCTAAACCCGAGAGCCTGGCTCTGACAATAAGCGTGACGACCGCACTTGCATAAAGAGATTGTCCAACCCACAATTTATTAATTCCACCGTTGAATGGCCCCCAACCACTTGTGAAAATAATGCCGATAACAGGTATCGCTTTGATTCGCGGAAACCATGTCGCTAGCGCGATTGCATCCATAATTTCTGGAGTAACCAAAATCAAAAAGACTGTTGCCATAAAAAACTTTGTCCAACCACCTGGCCGACGCGCCAAGGCGACACCAGACATGCCGCCTATAAACACCGCAATCACTGTCGCACCAAATGCGGCGATAAACGAGTTGCGAATCGAATCACCGATACCTGCGAAGTCAAAGATCGTGCGATACCACTCGGTCATCAGACCATTAAGAACTATTGCAATCACGAATGCGGCAGGCATCGTCAGTGAAGAAACTCTTTTTGAAAAATTCTCTCGACGCTTTGTAAAGCGAGCAAAAATAACACCGATGATGATCACAACTGCAAAGCGAATCAACATCCCGTAAACCAAGCCGCCATTGAAAAGTTCGCCCCACCATTTCGTGCTCGCGCGACCCGACCAGATTGTGAATGACCCGCCATAGTTAAACGAATGCAGAACGACAAGAGAAATCGGGATGAAAAGAAAAACAAGAACTAACACAGTCCACGCCGAAAGTAGTTTCGGTAGCACTTCAATCTTTGTACGCATCTCCTGCTTGACAATCTGCTTTCGCTTGATTGATCGCTCATAGATTGCTCGCCGAACGCGTTGCACGAGTGGCGAGGCAAGGGCGAAGAGTCTTGGCACAAGCAAAGTCACGACCGAACCAACGACGAGTGCCAGCAATACTGCGGCGATCATTAAAATTGCCATCGCTGAACCAAGTGGCCAGTTCTGTGCACCGCTGAACTGTGAGGCGATCATTGCACCGATCATGTTTCCTTTTGCGCCACCCAACACAGTTGCAGTGACATAATCGCCGCACATCGGGATAAACGTCAGCAACACTCCGGCGACGATGCCAGGCCCAGCAAGTGGCAGCGTCACGCCAAAAAAAGTAGCAATGCGACCAGCACCCAAGTCTTTGCTCGCCTCTCGCATTCGCACATCAATTCGATCAAGTGCGACAAACAACGGCAAAATCATAAAACCTAAATAGTTGTAAACGATTGCAATCTGCACGGCCATTGGAGTTTCGAGAATCTGAATTCCGTTGTCCGAGATCCAACCCATGCCAACAAGCCACTTAGAAAAAGTGCCGTTGGGAGCAAGCGGAATTCGCCAAGCAACCGTGCGAATCAAAAAACTTGTAAAACTTGGAACTACTACTGCTGCAAGAATTACCGCTTTCCATTTTTCAGCAACCTTGAACGCTGCGAAATAAGCAACTGGGAGGCCGATCACTACACACAGAAACGTCGCTAGAACCGAAATTCGAAGTGTTGCTCGAAACGTCTTGAAAAACGTCTCGTCAAATACTGCCGAATAGCTTTTCGTTGAAAGACTGCCCAGATCAACGGGTACGAGTCGAGAAGAATCTTTTGTACCAAAAGAGTAAAGAACAATGAACGCGATTGGCGCCGCAAAAAAAACTAGATACCAAATAATCGCAGGGATGGCGAGAAGATACTTAGGTCCTCGCCATCGCCTGCGTAAAACTGAAGCGACCGAAAAGGTCACATCAAATCAGCCTCCGGCTTTCGCCTTGGACTTGTTCAAGATGTCAATCAAACGATCAAGCGCTGGAGTAATCACTTGTGTTTGCATCGTTGCAACTTGCTCATCTCCAAAGAAAATCATGTCACCTTTAACAAGATCTGGAGCAACTTCAGAAATAAGTTGTGACATGTTCTTCATTCCAGTGTGATATCCGTGGTAGCTGAGATCTTTTATTGAAATCTCTGGGATTAGATCCCAGTTGATCCAAGCGTGTGCCGCCTCGGCGTTTGGCGCTCCTGCTGCGATGCAGTAGTTATCCATCCACAGTTCTGTATTTGGCGATCCAAGCACCCACTTCCAGTCGCCTGGGTTTCCACCAGCCTCCTCAATTCGAACATAGGCCTGACGAGCATCGCCGTTCCATGCCATTGCGATTGAATAAGCGCCTTCAGCAAGTTTGGTTGACGGATAACTATCGAATGCCTTGATATGTTGCGCAAATTCTTCAACTAAGAATTTTTCGCATGCATCTAGATCTGCCGGTGTCTCAGTGTTCCAATTAATTTTGTTTGCCCAGAACCACATCCCGCAATAGTTTGGCGCTGCGTCAATTACTGAACACTTGCCGCTTGCTTCGCCCATGCAAGTGTCAATGAAGTCTTGCCAAGTTGTGAGTTCTTTGGAAATTTTCGTCGTGTCATAGAAGTAACCAGTTGTGCCCCAGTTTTTGCAAACTGAATAATCATTAGTCGGATCCCAATCTTGTGCGAGATAATTTGGATCGACATTTGACATATTTGGCAACAATGTCTTGTCGAATTTCTGAATCAAACCCTTCTCAATCATCTGCGGAATATATGGCCCAGTCGGCACAACAATGTCGAAACCACTGCTACCCGCACTCGCCGCAAGTTTTGTGATCAAGTCTTCGTTACTTGCGTAATAGTCAACTTTCATTGTCACACTAAGAGTTGATCCAGCAAGTGCACCAACCAAATCTGGGTCGTTGTAATCACCCCATGTGTACATCGCCAAAGTTCCACTTGATTGATTTATAACTCGACTCCAGTCACCCGAAGCAAGACCAGCTGTATCGCCAGTTGGTGCTGAACTATCGCTTGCAGACTCAGGCCCGGCATCTGAACCACCACAAGCAGCCGCAATTAAAGCAAAACCTGCAACTGCTGTTCCTCCTTGAAGGAAGGCTCGGCGAGATAGTTTCTCGCGAAAGCCTTGTGGTGCCAACATTTTTAATTCATCGCTCATTTAATTCTCCCTTTGATTTGATTTGGATTAACTTACTACTGACTTTAGTTCTACTTGTGTTCCGAAGTGGCAAGTACCAAATCGCTCTGGCGGGCCGAAAATAAATAGACATCTTCGGCGGGCCAACTGCACCAAATTGTCTCGCCGACAGAAAACCTTGCGGGGTTGGTTCGAGCCACTTGCACCAAAATATCTCTTGACCCAGCAGCCATTACATATTGCAATACATCTCCGAAATGAGAAACGCCCGCGACCTTGGCTGATACTGAATTTCTTATGTCTTGCGGCTTTGCAGCCGAGAGGTTGATGCACTCTGGTCGATCCGCAGCGAGCGCTGGCTGTCCTGATGGAACATTTTCTTCCGGGCGAGTTGCAACGAACACAGTTCCATCGCTCCCAACCACCCCATCATTAGTTGCGGTTCCCTGCCAAAAATTGTTTCGGCCAACGAAACCGGCAACGAACGCCGATGTCGGGTGCTCGTAGACAGTTTCAGGGTCACCGAGTTGTTCAACATGTCCATCAAGCATGATTGCAATTCGATCAGACATCGACATTGCTTCTTCTTGGTCGTGCGTAACAAAGATAAATGTAATTCCAAGCCGGCTCTGTAAAAGTTTCAGTTCGATCTGCATTTCTTCACGAAGTTTTCGGTCGAGTGCGCCGAGTGGTTCGTCAAGCAACAAAATACTTGGGCGATTCACTAGTGCGCGTGCAACTGCGACTCGCTGTTGCTGACCTCCAGAAAGTTGCCGCGGCCTGCGGCCTGCCAATTTTGACATCTGCACCATGTCCAATGCTTCAATTACTTTGCGCGCAATTTCAGATTTCTCGACACCTTTTTGACGCAAACCATATGCGACGTTTTCTGCAACACTCATATGCGGAAACAGTGCGTAATGCTGAAAAACAGTATTGACATCTCGCTTGTACGGCGGAACTCCCTGCACATATTCTCCACTGATTCGAATGAAACCTTCGTCTGGCTGTTCAAACCCCGCCAACATTCGCAGCGTTGTTGTTTTTCCACAGCCACTCGGCCCGAGCAAAGACAGAAACTCGCCAGGCTTAATTTCTAAATTAAGTGAGTCAACCGCAACGACATCGCCATAACGCTTGGTGACGTTCGATAGTTCAACAGATCCACGCTCACTATTCAACTAACACCCCCTTACCGAAACGATTTTGATACGAATTAATTGTAAATCATTACATATTTATCTTCCTACTCCCGAATCCGAACTTAAATTGGAGTAGACATATATATACGTGGATAAGCCAAATATTAAGACTTTAGGTGTGCCTAAAGAGACCAAAACATCTGAGGGCCGAGTCGCTATTACCCCAGACGGTGTTCGCGAGTTTGAGCGAATGGGGATTGAAGCTTTTATTGAGACTGGCGCAGGTCTTGGTGCATCAATTCAAGATTCACACTTTGTCGCTGCCGGGGCGACAATTGTGCCAAGCGCTGCAGACGCCTGGTCGCAACAAATGGTGATCAAAGTCAAAGAGCCAACCACACAAGAGTTTCAATTTTTGCGCCCCGACTTGACGCTGTTTACATATTTGCATCTAGCCGCCTACCCAAAAGTTGCAGAGGCTTTGTTGAAAAATAAGACGACTTCAATTGCCTACGAAACAGTGCAGCAAGATGATTTGTCTTTGCCGTTGCTCGCACCAATGAGCGAAATTGCAGGCCGAATCGCAACGCAAGTCGGCGCTTTCTATTTACAACGACCCAACGGTGGACGAGGTGTATTGATGGGCGGTGCACCAGGAGTTCGTCCGGCCAAAGTTGTCGTTATTGGTGCTGGAAATGTTGGATGGAATTCAGCATGGATCGCAGGCGGAATGGAAGCCGAAGTTTTATTACTCGATAAAGACTTGGACCGATTGCGACTGCTCGATCAAATCATCCGCTCTCGAATTACAACTGTCGCCTCAAATCGTGGTGCAATTGAGCGATGCGTCGCCGAAGCTGATTTACTAATTGGTGCAGTGCTGGTTGCTGGCGCACGCGCGCCAGTTTTGGTCTCACAAGAAATGGTCAAGTCAATGAAGACCGGCGCAGTCATTGTTGATGTTGCAGTCGATCAAGGTGGATGCATTGAAACAATTCACGAGACTACACATAAAGAACCCGTGTACGAACAACATGGTGTTTTGCACTATGCCGTTGGCAATATGCCGGGTGCGGTTCCACACACAAGTACTTATGCCCTCACTAATGCAACCCTGCCGTTTCTAATTGATGTTGCAAAGTACGGAACTCGTGTTGCCGCACAACGCGACGGCGCTCTAAAACTTGGAGTAAACACTGTTGACGGACAAATTACAAATGATGCTGCGGCAAAAGCACTCGGATTAGTGGCTGTTGATCCGCTATCTGTTTTAGCTGGCTAGCAAATCATCTCAGCAATAATTATCTAGTCGCAGCAACTGTCGCGCCAACCACAATTGCCACATTTAAAATGTGCGTGCTCAGCATGTAGTGATGAACCACAGTGCGGACATTCAGAAAAAATTGCGTGACGTGTGCGACACGAGTCGGCATCTAGTTGCCCAGTAACAGATAAATTTTTCGCCACATCCCGATCAGTAACAGCCATATAACAATTATTGCACTAGCGTTTACTCAGTTCGCGCATGACTGATACAACTGATTCTTCAACACCAATAAGCCGAAAAAGCAACCCGCACAAAACTGGCAGTGCCCGAGCGGCACTTCATGTTCGAGATTTTCGTCGAATTTGGTTCGGTTCGTTTGCATCAAACATTGGCACATGGATTCAAAATGTGGTTTTACCCGTTTATATCTATTCACGAACCGGACGAGCTTCATTTGTCGCGCTATTGATTTTCGCACAATTAGGGCCGATCCTGTTGTTGTCGATACCGGGTGGCGTGATTGCCGATCGAGTTGATCGCAAAAAGTTTTTGATTTCGATGCAGGCAGTACAACTTTGTTGCTCACTTTTGCTCGCACTATTCGCTGCCAACAACTCGCCTATCTGGATGCTATTTCTTGCTCAACTCGGCGTCGGCGTCGGAAATGCTTTGAATATTCCAGCTTGGTCAACAATGCTGACATCTCTTGTGCCGCCTAGTGACCTTGCAGGGGCGATTTCATTGAATTCAACAGTAGTGAACGGTTCTCGAGTTGTCGGGCCAATTATCGTTGCGGTTCTTTCGCAATGGCATGTCACGACATCTGAATTCTTTGCAATCAATGCGGTCACATATCTATTTGTAATTTTTGCACTTTTGAGTGTTGATGTACCTGAAATCATTCGTGACACCACAACTGGTTGGCGAAGATTTACTTTTGCATTTCGAATTGCTCGCGAAAGAGTTGTCGTATCAAGACTTGTATTGACTTTGGCTTCATTTTCATTATTGTCATTGCCATATGTCGGACTCTTCCCCGCAGTCGCAGAACTCAATTTCGGTATTTCGCCACAAAGCAGCACCTACCAATGGCTTTACGCCACATGGGGGCTGGGCGCCTGCCTAGGTGGTCTAAGCGTCTCAACATTATTTGTAGATGTTGATAATCGAAAACTAATTCGACAAGGTTTCGCCGGTTTCGCTGTCAGCATGATGGCGTTTGCACTTGCCCCAAGTGTGCTCCTCGCATTCTTTGCAGTATTTTTTCTTGGTGCGGCATACTTTTTTACAACCACATCAATGCAAACAGTCCTTGCCTCTGGTCTCACGCCAGAAATTCGCGCAAGAGTGATGGCACTTTGGTTTATGGCCTTCGGCGGCACTGTCCCAATTGGCAATTTAATTTTCGGGCCACTTATTGATCGTTACGGTTCGCAGTGGTTACTAATTTTGGGTTCGCTTTGGGCAATCGTGTTGTGG
>CAMCUE010000029.1 GCA_945878705.1 Ferrithrix thermotolerans DSM 19514
CGACTTATAGCGAACAAGAATCAGACATCCCGCAAAGAATAGAAAGTAGGCTAATGAGTAAGCAAAAATAGTTATTGCTACTCGAGCGTGATTCACCGGTGCCGTAAGAAAAATAAAAGTGATAAGCCGTAGTTTGGCAATGCTTATCACGACGAAAGTTTTTAGAATACAAAAAAGCAAAATACCCGTACTAAAAAACAAAATAAAAGTAGCTACGCAAACAGCCCAAGTGCCAACTTGTAAGAGTGCTATTTCAACTAAGCCTTCCCACAAAGGACGCCCCATTTGAATATATACATTTCTAGCGTTCCCAATAGGTTGACGGAAATAAAAACTCCAGTCGTCCCAGTACATGGTGTTGGGGCGAAGCAACGACCAGCCCCATGACAAGGTATACAGGACGATTGCACTGACCCACGGAAACCCAGCCAGCATCCGTTCAGGTTTCGCTGCAGAAGATACTGCAAGATCAGGCGAAACTTCACTGCTATGAGTGTTTGACATCACGAAAACATTACTCGCTATTTATGCCGCGACTTAGTCTCGCACTAGTTTTGAGGCATGGCTATTAACGGATATGAGTTTGATCGGTTCTTGCGATACGACGAAATGGTGGCGTGGCTAAATGCAATAGCGGCGAAGTACCCGAAACTTGTCAGCGTTGAGTCGTATGGCACGTCACATCTCGGCCGCGATCTACTGCTTGCCACAATCACCGACACGACGACTGGCGCACACAATACAAAACCCGCACATTGGATTGACGCCAACATTCACGCAACCGAAGTAACGGGTGGTGCAGCGGCGCTATTCATAATTCAAGATCTCGTTGAAAAATTTGATGCTCGCGACGAAACCGTAGTCGAAGCACTTCGCACGCGAACTTTTTATATTGCCCCGCGCGTTAACCCAGACGGTGTTGAAGATGCACTCGCTGACAAACCGCTGTATCACCGCTCAAGTGTGCGAGCTTGGCCGTGGCGCGATGGCCATTTGTGGCCGGGTCTTCATCCGCAAGATATCGACGGCGACGGAAAAATTCTAACGATGCGAATTGCCGACCCTGATGGTGGATGGATTGAACACAAGCAAGAATCTCGCGTGATGGTTGCAGTTGGGCCGCTCGGTGCACCGAAGAATACAACGCGTTACAGATTAATTCAAGAAGGTCTGATTGAAAATTACGACGGCTTCACGATTGATCAACCGCGCGACCCGGCTGGTCTTGACTTGAACAGAAACTTTCCGGCAGGTTGGGGCGTGAGTGTGCTCGGCTCGGGTGATCATCCGCTCTCAGAACCAGAAGTTGATTCACTCGTGCGTGCGGTGAAGGCGCGACCAAATGTTTGCGGCTACAACGCGTTTCATACTGCAGGTGGTTTTATGTTGCGCCCGAGCAGCAGCAAACCAGATTCAAAATTATCGCCAATTGATTTGTTTTTCTTCAAAGAGTTCGGCAAACATTCGACACCACTAACTACTTATCCAGTGCACTCGGTTTTTGAAGATCTGACATGGGATAAATCTTCGGTGATGGGTGGCGCCGGCGATGACTGGGCATACGACCATCTCGGTGTCTATTCGTGGACAACAGAATTCTGGGATGCCGTGTTTCACGCAACCGGTGAGCACTCAAGCACAGATGTTTGGTATGTCGGGCCGACTGTTGAACAAGATCTCGCAGTTTGCAAATGGTCTGACACTCATGCGCCAAATAGTTACGTCAACTGGTACAAATTTGATCACCCACAACTGGGCCAAGTTGAACTCGGTGGCGCAGATTCATTTCGAATTTGGTCAAACGCGCCGTCGACAAAGTTGCGCGCCGAGATCGCGGCTCATGCCGAAGTTGCCGTGTATCAAGCAATGGCATCACCACGACTTGAGATCAAACACACAAAAGCCGAATCACTGGGCAATGACACTTGGCGTGTTGAACTTGGTGTTGCCAACACCGGTTGGCTGAGTACCGAAGTGACGAAACTTGCGCACGATCACAAACTTGTTTTGCCGATCACGGTTGAAATTTCTGGTGCAACAACTGTTGCTTGCGCAGCAAAAGAAAAAGTCGGCCAGTTGTCGGGTCGAGCAATGTTCTTGCTGAACGGCGGCGCAATGTCTGATGGCACGCCTGATCGACTGATGCATTCGTGGATAGTGCGTGCAAATCGCGGCGCCGAAATTGCGTTCACGGTGAGCCACCCGCGTTGCGGTGAAGTGACAACGACTTTAAAACTTAGCTAGTTTTAATTTCAAGTTCGTCGGGGACTGTGAATTTTTCGTGTGATTGTGCGGCGCGAACCCAGATATAGAGAGCGCCAGAGATACCTACAATGTTCGGTAACGCGACAAACCAATCACCGATCATCGCGCCATAACTAAACCAGCCGATACAGCATACGAATAATAAGGCGTGCGTTGTGGTTGAAACACCGTAAAGATGCTCGGTGCGATACACGCGAACAACTTGAGGAATTATCGCCGGAGTGCCAATCGCAATAGTCACCCATCCCATTACGGCAAGAGAATAATTAACTGCGATTAAACCAATAGTCAAAGTCAAACTTATTGTCAATGCGGGGATCCACCAGACAATTTTTTTGTGTTTAACACACACGAATAAAATCAACAAAATTGCAACCACAATATTGGCATTCGCAAAAAGCAGTTGTGGATCTGGTTTCCTGAGTCCGTAAATCATCCACAGCAGAGAACCACAACAGCCTTGCAAGAGTGAACCGGGCACTAATCCTTCTGTCGAGTTCTTAATGAATACGCGAAACACTTGCGGCCAGATGAACGAGACTGACAACATTGTCGCAAGAATTCCGACGATTCTGCTTGTAGTCACCCATTTAGAGTAGTCCCCGAGTCAATCAAGTAATCGTCTATTGCTAGCGTTCAAGTTGTGATAACGACTTACGGCTTCTCAATCGCGACGCCAAATAAAGATTTGCGTCAGTCTGCGATAGACGCCGTGTTTCGTTGGCTTGATGATGTGCACCCACACGAAAGACGAACTAACTCAACACCAGTAAATATTCGCCTTAGTGCAAATGATCCAATTTTCAGAGTCGACGTACTTGAGCATGATTCGCAACAAGGGGCTGCTCGCGGCACAACGGTGACTTTGATCGTCTCTAAGGACGAACTTTATTTTGACCTTCGTCGCACACTTCGACCCACTAAATCTGCGCTACTACCTAGACGGTCTGTCGAGCGACCAGAACCGCGACTTATTAAATTAGTCGTTGAAATTGTTAAGTTGTTTAAGGTTCGCGATGCGGAAAAAATTATCGATGCTGAAATCACTATCGCTAACGATCAATTGAGCGGCCAATCACTTGCCGCATTTGCCGAAGCACCAAGTCGGCGTCTACCAATTGTGATTGAAGTGATCGTGGGAAAACCTGCCGCCATCACAAGTTCTGAAACTGCAAAACAGTTAGCCGGTATCGCCCACCTTGCTCATGTGACATCGCATGTGGCTGATGAAGCATTTAATAACTTATACGGCGCGAAAGCTATTGGCTCAAGTTGGATAACGATTGTTTGGCCCCGAGGAGCCGCACCAGAAAAACTTCACCAGCAAGACGATGAACAACTCGTTAATCAACTTATTGCCGCATCAGTCGGGTCACTGGCAACTCTTAACCTAATGGCACCACGGAAAACTAAACTTGAAAAAATTTCTACTCAAATTATCAAATCAGATGAGCCCTCCAAAAAATCAAATCTTGAGCACGAAAATACTGAACTGAATCTAACAATTAAAGAATTACTTGAAGAAAATGTAAGTCTGCTTGAGAATGCAACCCTGACTGACATGCTGAGCGCGCAGAAAGCCGAAGAACGAGATCGCGCTTATTCTCAACTCGCAACTTTTTTGATGATGGAAGATGATAAGAGTTACCTTGATCGTGTTTCTGATGCGGTTGCATTTGCCCAAAAAAATCTTTCAAATATCTTATTTCATCCGCGCGCAATTTCATCAGCGAATGAATCTCACCTAATGAACGGTCGTCGAATTTATTCAAACTTAGTAGAACTAAATAATCTTGCAGCACGATTGCAACGCGGCGACTTCGCACCAAATGTTTTTAATATTTACTGCAATCAGCAACTCAGCAACTTTGCCGCATCAATTAGCGATGAGGCTGAGCATCGATACGCGCAAGATTATGCAATCGACTGGAAGGGGGGAAATGTGCTGGCCAAACCACATATCCGTTGCGGAGATGCGCGAATTCACTTTTATCACGACACACAGACGAACGAAATCGTTGTCGCCTATATCGGCCGACACCTGCGAGACAAATCAACAAACTAGTTGCGCCGGGTTATGCGGCGCCAAAATTTTCGGGCAATTGTCAATTGCATAAACGGTCGTGCAAATCGATAAATCAATCCCGGAATCACAACACTCTTGTTTCTCCGTAGCCCATTTTGTGCACTTTGCACTACAGAGTCAGTGCTGACCCACATCCACGGCGGTACGCGTTTCGTCAAATGATCTAGACCAGCATTTCTATGAATCTCGGTTCTCACATAACCAGGACAGACAACACAAACTCGCACACCAGTTCGTCGAAGTTCTGTGTTTATGCTTCGTCCGTATGCCATCACATATGTTTTGGCCGCGGCATAAAGCGCCGACTTTGGCATCGAAACAAACGCGGCAATGCTTGAGACAATCACAACATCGCCAGTTTTGCGTGAAACCATCCGCGGAATAATCGCCTCACAGATTTCAACGACACCAGTTGCTAGAAGCGTATTCAATCCTTTCAATTCTTCAGCAGTTGTTTCGCCGACTCGAGCAGCGCGAGTGATTCCTGCATTGAGCACCAGAAAATCAATATCTCTCGCGGCATCGATAACAATTTGCACACCTCTGTCAGTTGACAGATCGGCAACAACAACTCGTGTCTGCGCACCAAAATCTTTTAGTTCAGTCGCAAGAGACTCAAGAAGGTTCTCACGACGAGCCACCACGACAAGGTCATATCCACTATTGGCTAGAAATATTGCATACTTTCGGCCGATCCCCGAAGACGCGCCTGTAACGAGAGCAAATTTGCGAACCACCACACTTTGAGCATTACATGAAAACCGCCTACGGTAAAGGCATGGCTAATTCGCAAAACGGTGCTAACGCGTCACCCGTCTATCAACTCTCAGATCAATATATTGAACAACTTGCAGCAACCGACCCAGGGCTCGCAACTGCACTAGGAATCGCTGGTCATGATCACGAGATGACCGACTTCAGTCCTCGCGGACACGCAGAAAGATTTGAAGTAACGCGCTCGACACTTGCAACTCTGAACACACTCGACACACCGGCTGATCGCGACCGGTTGGCTGCAGGCGTTTTGCGAAACTCGCTCGAGATGTCGACGCTCGAATACGAAGCAGGTGAACACTTACGGTCTATTCGTGTGATCGCTGGTGATGTTGATTCTGCTCGCGGCATTTTTGATTTGATGCCAACTTCAACTGTTGAACATTGGCAGACGATTGCCGAACGAATGAGTGCAGTGCCACAAGCATTTGCTGGCATGCGCGAAAGTTGGAATCTCGGCGTTGAACGCAAAACTGTTGCTCCACGACGTCAAGCACTAGTCGTTGCCGAACAACTTGAAACTTGGGCGGGCACGCCGAATGCTCCCGGCTTCTTCGCACAATTCGCCGAAAGTGCAGCATCTGTCAAGGGCGCGCCACTCGAGCAGTTGCGTCAAGCAGCAGTTGCGGCATCAGAATCAATGGCGCAAACGGCAAACTATTTGCGCGAGACATATGCATCAGTTGCGGATCCGCGCAACGGTGTTGGCGAAGAGCGCCACGCACTTGCCCGTCGCAGATTTATGGGGATGAACGTTGACGCCCGCGAAGCATATGAATGGGGTTTTACCGAAGTTGCTCGGCTTGACGCTGAACTAATTAAAACTGCGAAAGAAATTAATCCGAATGCGACACTCAACGAAGTTCGCGAATTTCTTGACACAGACCCTAGTCACAGCATTGAAGGCGAAGAAAATCTGCGCGAATGGTTGCAAGCGTTAATGGATGACGCGATGTCATTTTTGATTCGCGAAAATCATTTTGATATTCCAAAAGAGATTCATCGAGTCGAGGCAATGATCTCTCCTCCGGGTGGGGCTGCCGCGATGTATTACACATCGCCGAGCGAAGACCTGACCCGACCGGGACGCACGTGGTATCCGGCGAACGGGCGAACCAAGTTTCCGTTGTGGAGCGAACCAACAACCGCATATCACGAGGGCGTGCCGGGTCATCACTTGCAAATTGGCATGGCAACAGTGAACTCAGAAAAACTTTCGCGGTTTCAACGCAACGAATTCGTCAGCGGTCACGGTGAAGGTTGGGCGCTTTACGCAGAACGCTTAATGGATGAACTCGGCTTCCTCGGCAAACCCGAATATCGACTCGGTTATTTGTATGCTCAAGCGTTTCGCGCAGCAAGAATTGTCGTTGACATCGGCATGCACTGCGAATTCAAAATTCCAAAAGAATCCAAGTGGCATTCGGGTGAATCGTGGACACCAGAATTGGCACTTGAATTTCTATCTGCACGATCTTCGAGCGACGATTCGTTCAACAAATCAGAAATTAACCGATATCTTGGCTGGCCAGCACAAGCGATTTCTTACAAACTTGGCGAACGCGTCTGGACTTCATTGCGTGAAGATGCCAAGCGCAAACACGGTGCAAACTTTGACCTTCGGGCTTGGCACGCCTACGCGCTTGACCTCGGCAACCTCGGACTTGACTTACTGAAAACCGAACTCTCTCGCTTCTAAATCGCGACGGCAAGAATCAAGGAACCACAACAACTTTGGTGCCGAGTTTTGCAAAGTTGTACATAAGTTTTGCATCTGCAATTGCCATTCGAATACAACCACTGCCCTGAAAAGATCCAAGTTGTTCTACCGTCTGCAACGGCTTGCCGTATTTTGTAGGTATCTCGTGAAATCCGATATTGCCACCGTTAGGTCCGATCGCAAATCGTGTCATATTATTAAACCACACGTCTTTAAGTTCGAGACTGTAGCTTCGCAACGACTGGCTATTGACTTCGTAGGTCCCTAGATTCGGTACACCCCTAAGACCAGAAACTGGCATTGCTCTAATTATCTCATTTTTTCCGTCAATGATCCACACCCATTGCAACTCATTTTGATAAACAACGCGCCGACCAGAACCAGAATTTTTCGGAACTGCTGGCGGATTTGATCTTGTATACGCGGGAAACCTAAGCGCACGGGCCGGATAAAGAAGTGATGTCTCAATCGCGGTTGGGGCAGGCACAACAGTTGAAGTACTCGAAGTCGAACTAGTGCTCGTGCTAGAACTTGTTGACGAATCACCAGAAGCTAGAACAACTGAAGAACAGCACAGCATCGCACAACTTGAGACCGTAAATATGCGGACAAGCGAACCTCTAGAAACTAAATTCACTTGCGTTTTCTCGATTTCGATTTCTGTCTCAACTTCGACTTTTGCAAACTTGGCATAGCGACAAGCGGGTTCTCGACAATTTCGTAACGATTACCCCAGTTGCTGGCGAAACCTTGCACCATCGCTGCAAAAGGCAACGCGAGAACCGCGCCAATTGGCCCGAGCACTGCACCACCAGCAATCGCTGCACCAAACGCAACAGCCGCATGCAACTCGAGTGTGCGCGCTGTGATTCGCGGTGCGAGCAAAAAGTTTTCAAACTGTTGATACAACGCGATGAAGATGATCACAATTAAGGCCTTTACGGGAGAATCTAAAAACACTAACAAGATCGGCAAAACGCCAGCGAGATATGTACCGACCACTGGCAAGAATTGTGAAACTAATCCAACCCAAATCGCAAGTGCAGCCGGCGCTGGGGCGCCAATACTTTGAAAAACTATCCAGTGAAAAATTGCGGATATTGCGGCAAGTAACGCGCGCGAATAAATGTAGCCACCAGTTTTTGCGATTGCTAAATCCCAAAGTGTGAGCACGACTCGCTGCCGTTCAACTGGCAAACGACTGCAAAGTGCACGACGCAATTTTGGTCCATCTGAGACTAAATAAAATGTGAACAAAGTAATTGACAGAATTTGCAATAAACCACTTAGTGCACCCAACGAAAGATCTAGAACTCGATCTTGCTGGTTCGAGAAAAAGTTCTGAAGCGAACTCGTCGGGTCGCTAAACGAGCGAATCCATGTTTGTGGATCAATCGATGCACCAAAAGTTTCGTTCAAAAACCGCACTGTTTCAATTACATAGTGGTCACGATTACTAATTAAATCTTGGGTCTGCGTCGCAACCAGACTTCCGATTGCGATCACAAACGAAATTGTGGCCGCAAAAACGCTGATAAGCATCAGTCCAGTTGCCGCACCGCGCTTCCAGCCTCGTGCGGCAAGTCGATTGACCGCTGGCTCAATCGCTAGTGCCAAAAATAAAGAAATGATCAGGAGTATTAGAAAGTCTGAAAGTTGGTGAAAAAGTTCGCGAACTGCGAGAACCGCGATCGCCCCCGACCAAAACAACAAAATCGCACGAGGCGCCCAAGCTGGCATTCGCTCGCGTGAGACCCTCTGAGTTGCCGGCGAAACCCGCAATTTTGCAGATTTTGCATCCGCCTTATGACCCATGGCATTTACTCTACTTGCCGTTGATATATGCAAACAGCGCAATTTGGTGCCACGATAGAAGAAGCAATATGAAAAAACTTGACATTAATTCGGCGATCACCACTGTTCGCGATCAAATCGGTGAGGCAATTCGTGCGCGCGTTATTGGGCCGAACGCCGACCAAAGAACGCAAGAAATTATCGATGCACCAGGCGAACGTCTCTTCACAGAAGACCGACCAATTATTCGAGTTCACTCAGACGCATCAATGTTTATCGGCGGCCTTCGTGCATTGTTATTGCAATCACTTCACCCACTTGCAATGGCAGGTGTTGCACAACATTCTGATTATCGCAACGACCCGTGGGGACGCTTACAACGCACCGCAGATTTTTTGGCGACGACAACATTTGGGCCGGTTACCGAAGTTGAAAAAATAATCGCAAGAATCAAAATGGTTCACACTCGTGTGACTGGTTTTGCGAGCGACGGTCGACCATACTCAGCGAATGATCCGCATCTTTTGCGCTGGGTTCATGTCGCCGAAGTTGATTCGTTTCTAGCGGCGCATCAGAGATACGGCGCTTATCCACTCGATCAACAAGGACGCGATGGCTACGTGCAAGATGTCGCAGTAATTGCGCGCCTACTCGGCGTGCCGAACCCACCAGAATCAGAAAAAGAACTCAAACAACAACTTCACGACTACCGCCCAGAACTTGCGAGCACCGACGAGTCGCGCGACGCAGCAAAATATTTAATTTTTGAACCACCACTGCCAGTGACTGCACGCGTTGCATACTCGGCGCTAGTGGCGGCAACAATT
>CAMCUE010000030.1 GCA_945878705.1 Ferrithrix thermotolerans DSM 19514
CACATATTCTTTTGGTGAAAGATCAACCCAATCAACAGGTAGTGGCTTTCTTTCACGCATAACTGCCCTGCAATATATATCAAATGGAGCCCGAGGCGGGAATTGGACCCGCGACCTACGCATTACGAGTGCGTTGCTCTACCACTGAGCTACCCGGGCGTGCGGCTCAACTCTACACACCAAAATCAAATATCGTCAGCCGACCAGTGAGGCGTTGGTGCGTGAGACGACGCTCAATGGTGGACACTTAAGCAGCAGTGCATGTAGAGCAAGAATCTCGTTGGTATTTAGACCTAGTGACGAAATTGTTTTATGAATTAATTTAATTGCCGAAATAATTTCTTCACCGTCTGAAATCTCTGGGTGCGCGCAAAGCAAGTCGCCGTATGTTTTTGCAAACAACGCCAGACCACTACGAAGTTCATCAGTTCTAAGTTTTCGAAGCTCGCGCTTGTGCCTGTCTGTGAGATTTTTGCGCCCGCTGCCGCGCTCGCCAGTTAAAAGAACGCGATCTTCAAGTTCTTCTATTTCACGCTCTTGGCGAATTGCAAGTGCGCCAGTGGCATTATCAATTTGCTCCATCAGATCGGAAACTATTTTGACAACAGCTGCGCCCGTGCCATCAAGCCGCATCGCGATATTTGCAAATGACTCTTGCCTTCGCGACAAGTGGCTGTCAGTAACGAGAAGTCTTGCTCTATCTAGATTGCCCTGACTTGCTTTTGCGACCGTCAAAGCCGTATCTGGAAATACACCTTGATTAATTAGGCTCGTGGCAACATCGTTGTCAGTCAACCGAGAAAAATTAATAGTTACACAACGCGAATTGATTGTTGTCAATGACGGAACAAGTTGATCAGCGAGAAGAATGAAAATAATTTGATTGGCGGGTTCTTCAATTGTTTTTAGAAGTCGAACTGCAGCAGTATCACGCATTAAATGCACTTCGTGAATAATTATTACTTTCAATTTTGCTTCAAGTGGAGTGGTAGACGACTGAACGACGATGTTTTCGGCTTCTGCTGTGTCTACTGCAGCACCAACACGATATATTTCGCTGACATCCGCAAACTCGCCGCGCATAATTAAATTTGCTTCTCGCGAACTGTCGTCGTCGGTGCCAGTTATCAGAGTCGTTGCAAAAGCTCGGGCAGCATCTTCTTTTCCACAACCTTCAGGCCCAACAAAAAGAAAAGACTGGACACTAGTTGTGGCGAGCTGTTTTAATCTTTCAACCGCGCGATCTTGACCAATTATTCGTTGCCATACAGAATTCATTAGATCCCGAGTCGTTCAAGTAATTTTTTAGAAATAATTTTTTCTAGCTCATCTTTTGGTGGCGTTCCATCAATGATTATCCAACGCTGTGGATCGTCAGCGGCCATGGCGCGAAACCCGGCATCAATCCGCTCAAAAAAAGCACTATCTTCGCGCTCGAATCTATCTAGCTCGCGTTTTTTAAGTCGCTCAATCAATATTTCAAGAGGCACATCTATATATATGACAAGATCTGGCCACAAACCGTCAATTGCCCAGTTGTTCAGGCGCTTCAATTCAGCAAGATCCTGTTGTCTGCCGTAGCCCTGGTAGGCAAGCGACGAATATACGCTGCGGTCGCTGACCACATGTTGTCCGCGGGCAAGTGCTGGAGCAATCAATTCAGAAATATGTTGCGCCCGATCTGCTGCCATCAACAGTGCTTCGGTGCGCGGTGACAGATTTGTGTTCGTCGGATCAATCAAAATGTTTCGCAACATTGATCCGATAGCGGTGCCACCTGGCTCGCGAGTCATTACGGCATTAAGTCGGGTGGCCAATCTTTTGACATGCGTGCTTTTTCCGCAACCCTCAAGGCCCTCGAACGCGATGTATTTAGCCAAACTCACACTGCAACCCTAGAGGGGCTATGTTCACGGTCGGGGTGTTCTAGCCAGCGGTTGGGATGTCAGCAGTCTCGGCGGACTGTGTTTCTGCTGGTTTTTCTTCAGCTTTTGCTACGACTTTTTTTGCCACTTTTTTCGTGGTTTTTTTAGCGGCCTTTTTGACAGTTTTTTTCGGCGCCTTTTCTAATGTGGATTTCGCTACTTTTTTTGCGACAGCCTTTTTAGGTTTCGCGGCCTTTTTTGTTCTCTTTTTACTAGGGCCATTTGTCGCTGTGTAGTCACGACGAATTGCCAACAACTCGAAAGCGCGCTCAGGTGTCACAAACTCGATTCGGTCACCACGAGTCAGACTGGCATTTGTCTCACCGTCTGTCACATATGTACCAAATTTTCCGTCTTTGGCAACAACAGGTCGATTACTGACCGGGTCAACTCCGAATTCTTTTAATGGTGGCTTCGCAGGACCTCGGCGCCCGAAGACTCGTGGTTCTGCGAGTTTTGCCAAAGCAGCCTCAATCGTTATTGAAAAAATTTGATCTTCGCTTTCAAGAGTGCGACTGTCTTTGCCCTTGCTGATGTACGGGCCATAGCGACCATTTTGCGATGTAATTATTTCGCCATCAGTTGGATCAGCGCCAACTGTTCTCGGTAATGAAAGAAGTTGCAACGCTTCAACCATCGTCACATTTTCAATTGCCATCGTCTTAAACAGCGAAACCATTTTTGGTTTCTCTAAATCTGGAGGAAGATTCTCAAGTGTTCCCCACTGAACATACGGCCCGTAGCGACCAGTTTTGAGAAAAACTTCGAGTCCGTCAAGTTCACCAATCGGATCAACATATTTTGGAGCCGCCAACAACGCCACAGCAATTTCAACATTCAATTCGTCGGGTGTCATCGTCTCTGGAACCGATGCGGTGTTGTCTCCGCACCGTACATACGGGCCGAATTTTCCGGGGCGCAAAACTATTTCTTCGCCAGTTGTTGGGTGCATGCCAACTGGAAATGCATTTAAAGCAGCGGCATCGATGTTGGCAATGTTGTGCTCAACGAGTGGCTTTAGTCCAGGTAGTTCTTTTCCGTTGCCATAATAAAATTCGCCGAGCCAAACTTCTTTGACTCGCAGACCTTGCGAGATTTCGTCCAACTCTTCTTCAACAGTTGCAGTGAACTTATAATCAACGAGTTCGGTGAAGTGATTTTTCATCAGACGAACAACCGCAAAGGCTGTCCAAGACGGGACGATGGCCTGGCCTTTTTTCCAGACATAGCCACGATTAAGAATCGTGCCGAGAATTGCTGCGTAAGTACTTGGTCTTCCGATACCAAGCTCTTCGAGTTTCTTGACAAGAGTTGGCTCGGTGTACCTGGCAGGTGGCGAAGTCATGTGCCCATCGGCTGTGTATTTATCAATTTGAATTTTGTCGCCGACTTTCATCACTGGAAGTAGCGCTTCTTTTTCTTCAGAGTCTGTTTCTTCTTCAACTTCTTGATATGCCTGGCGGTAGCCGGCAAAGTTTATGGTTGTACCACTTGTAGAAAATTCGCAGTCTGTTTGCGGCGTGCACATTGCTGTCGCGCCTAGTTTGACGGTGACGGTGACCCCGGTTGCATCTGCCATTTGCGAAGCGAGTGTTCGCTGCCAAATAATTTTGTAAAGAGCAAGTTCGCGAGCGTTTACATCACCAGCAATTATTTCTGGACTTCGCAGTGGAAGTGTTGGCCGAATTGCTTCGTGAGCCTCTTGAGCATTTTTGACTTTTGATTTATAAACGCGAGGCTCGGAAGACAAAAATTCTTGTCCAAAACTAGTTGTGATTTCTGTTCTCACTGCCGACAAAGCGTCATCGGCGAGGATCACATTGTCGGTGCGCATATAGGTGATAAAACCACCTTCGTATAGCCCTTGCGCGAGACGCATTACTTCGCTCGCGGTTATCCGCAACTTATTGCCACCCTCTTGTTGCAGAGTGCTAGTCATAAACGGGGCACGAGGTGATTTGCGATATGGACGATCTTCGACACTGCGGACTGTCAGGTCTATGGCTGCCAGGCCGCTAACTAAATCGGTCGCTCGTGCTTCGGTAACAACTACGACGCCATCTTTGACAACTCCGAGTGAGTCGAAATCTTTACCCATTGCAATTCTGCTGCCATCGACAGATTGCAAACTTGCAGTAAATATAGGTGTAGTTGCACTGGTGGCTTCGAGGTCCCAATAACTGGCGGCAACATGAGCCATTCGTTCTTCTTCGCGTTCGACAACCAAACGAATTGATGGGCTTTGCACGCGACCGGCTGACAATCCACGATTTACTTTGCGCCACAAAATCGGTGAAACCTCGTATCCGTAGAGGCGATCTAATATTCTTCGCGCTTCTGCGGCATCCACCAGTTTGTAGTCAATATCCCGGGTGTGTTCAAGGGCTTCGCTGATCGCTGTTTTCGTAATTTCGTGAAACACCATCCGTTTGACGGGAACTTTTGGTTTGAGATACTCCATTAGGTGGGCAGCAATGGCTTCACCTTCACGGTCTTCGTCGGTTGCTAGATAAAGTTCGTCAGCATTTTTTAGAAGCGCTTTGAGTTCTTTAATAATTTGCTCGCCACGTTCAGTAAGTTCGTAGTTTGGCTTGAAAGAATTCTCGACATCAACCGATAATCCTTTACTTGGAAGATCTGCGATGTGACCGACAGATGCGCGCACATCAAATCCGTCGCCAAGAAATTTGGAGATAGTTTTCGCCTTTGCTGGCGATTCAACTATTACGAGAGCGTTAGGCATATTGTTTCATCGTGTGGGGTCAAGTATGGGCGTGTCAAGGATATCTGCTTTAGTTCAAATGCACTATAGGTTGCTTCGGTAGCGTAAATGATGACATGCGACACAATTTGCAAGCACTCGGATGGAATCAAGCATTTGAAGTTGCAGCAAAAAATATTGATCCGTCTTTTATAATCGGTCGCGTTAGCCGACTAGATCGGGGATGGAGCACTATCAAGACGAGCGCAACATCGAACCCAGTTGACATGATTAGGGTTAGAAATATCGGCGCGGACATTGCCGTTGGTGATTGGGTCGCTGTCGCTCCAGATCTCGATCGGATAGATCATGTGTTGCCAAGATACTCGGCACTGATTCGTCGAGCATCATCTGATGCAATTCGCGCCGAGCAACATGCTGTTGCAGCAAACATTGACACAGTATTTATAGTTCATGCGGCAACAAACGATTCAAATGAGCGAAGAGTTGAGCGCGAATTAGTTTTGGCATTTGATAGTGGGGCGACACCAGTTTTGGTTTTAACTAAAAATGATTTATTAGCAGCACCAGAACATATCGCCGCGTTGCGCGATGTCGCACGAGTTTGTGGAATTGCCTGCCATGTGGTGAGTGGATTAACTGGAGAAGGATTAGATGAGTTGGCCGAATATGCAACAGACCACCAGACAGTTGCGGTGCTTGGCGCCAGTGGCGTCGGCAAGTCGACACTTGTAAATCGACTTGTCGGAGATTCAAAACAGCAAGTAGGAGAAGTTCGACAAGGCGACCAACGAGGAAGGCATACGACAGTGGCTGCTGACCTAGTTGTGTTACCCAATGGCGGTTGGTTGATTGACACACCAGGCTTGCGCGCACTCAATTTATGGACGAGTGGCAGAGGAATCGAGCGGGCCTTTGCCGATATTTTCTTGCTTGCCGAAGACTGCAAATTTCGTGATTGTAAACACCAAGACGAACCGGGTTGTGCAGTTCGCGTGGCGATTGGTCGTGGCGAACTTTCTGTTGAGCGTCTTGAAAGCATGGGACGATTAGTTGCCGAAGAACTTGCGCTTGAAGAAGAACAAAAAGTTCGAGTAAGAATGTCGAATCGTAAAGGCATGCGCAAACTGAACTAGCTAATTAATTCGCGGGGCATAGAGACGCTTGCATGCAAAGTTAGATCATTGATCAACTTGCCAATTATCGGAAGGCTAATTTGACGTTGGTAGTTAAGTGTGACGCGGGCGAGTGTCTCGTTAAGTTCAACTTCAATATCTATATTTTCAAGCGTGATTGAATTTGCTACCGCACTAACTGCAACCTGATTTGCGTTTTCGCTCGTGATATCACCGAGTGAAATGGCACGAGCAGCGGTTCGGGCAGCGTGACCGAGAGCAAGTTGATCATTGGCGACACTGCCGACTTGAACAATCGCCATTGAAAATAAAAACAAGAACGGTAGTACAAGCGCAAACTCAACTGTTGCTTGACCAGGATCAGCAGTGCAGAGGTTCGGATCTCGTTTCAAGTTGAAACTTCTAGCCGACAGCATCTGTGCGATCAAATATTCCTGAGAGGACAGTATCAAAAAGTTCTCCGATTCGTCCTGCACCACCACCATCTGTTGCCCAAGAAATTACTAATAGTGCAATCACTGCGGCCCCTAGTAACACAAGTGCATATTCGGTTGTGGCTTGACCACAATCATTTCGGAATTTGAACATCAGGATCGCTTTCTTTAGAAGAGTTGACCGGAAACAACGGTGAGAGAATTAACTAACAGTGGAACCATCGCCAACAACACGAATGACGGCAAGATGCAGCAAGTAAGTGGAAACAATAATTTCACTGGCAACTGGCGGGCAGCAACGTCTTGCATTCTTTGGCGCTCGAGATGAGCGTGATATGCGAGTTGATCAAGAACCGAAGTGATTGGTAGTCCATCGCGATCGGCACTGAGCAGGATGTCACAAAGTGGATAGACACCTGTGCCGAGATCTATACGAAGTGTTTGAATTACATCAGCAAAACGGGAACCACTTAGAAGTTGAGTATGCGCCTGGATTAAAGGTTTGTATAAATCTTTGTGTGCCCAATAATGAAGTTGTGCAACTGCTGTTGCTGGGCCGTGTCCCGCGCGAATAAGTACAAGCAGAATGTCAAGTAACTCTGGAATGTGAGCACTGATGTTTGGTTTCCTGGCTAGTTTCGCAGTTAGTTTCGCAGTTAGTTTCTTGCGTCCCCTAAAAACTAATCCGCCAACTATGGCTGCCAAAACACAAAGCGAAATCATTTTGCAACCTGCGGTGAAATGATCGCCGACATCCACCGTCGACCTGCGAAGTTGAACCCAATACCAAGCAACAAACACACCCAACCAGATCGGCTGAGAAATAGATAATGGCGAACGGGACTGCTGGTGATTACGAGCCAAACTGCAACACCGAGTGGTGTCCAAGACAAAATTCGTGTTGAGAGTAGGGCTTGGGCTGCCTGTGCATATCGGTCATGAATGTGCACAACTCTTTGGCGAATCACAACTGCTGCGCGTTCGACGGCCATCACGCCACCGACGCCGCCGGTTGCCGACAATTCAAGAGTTCTGATGACGAATGCTTGGTCATTTGTTTTGACGGTTTTAAGCAGTCGTTGAGCGACATCATCAACTGCTTCACCAACAGAACATGCACGAGCGAAACTTTGCAGTACTTGATCGGTGCACTGAGTTGTTTCGACTGCTGATTGAACTGCACGGGCTAGCGACTCTCCGAGACGAAGGTGTCGCGCAGTTGTGTCTAACAGTTGTGCAAGTTCTTCAAGTTGAAGAACTGACGAACTCGTAATTTTTTGATTTGAATCGGTGCCTCGCAAACCATGTTGGTTGATTTGTGTCAGTCGATGACTGACCCAGTTGCGAGTTAACCAAGTTCTGACAAACCAAAAACCGAATACTGCAACTAAACACCCGAAAGTTATTGCGCCAAAAAAAGCAACAACATGTCTCATAGCGAAGGTTCACTTATGATTCGCCCACCTTGGACAACGGTTGTCGCTTTGTTATCGTCCAAAAAAAGAATTTCTTCAACCGATCTTGATCCATTGAGATGTCTTGCGACATGAACAATTGCATTGACCGAAGAAGCAACATGGTCGCGCACGACTTCGCGAGACCAATTTGCGGCGTGTTGCAATACGAGTGACTCAACTCGGCGGAGCGCATCTCGTGAACTATTTGCGTGGATTGTTGACATTGATCCGTTGTGACCGGTGTTCATTGCCGCCAACATGTCGAGTGTCTCTGCGCCTCTAACTTCGCCGATGATTAGTCGATCTGGCCGAAGCCGAAGTGCTGTTCGCACGAGCGATCGAGTTGAAATTTCTTGATTGCCGTCTGGTGAAGCAGGGCGGGCTTCAAGTCGAAGGACATGCTCGTGACTAAGTTTAAGTTCGGCGATGTCTTCAATTGTCACTATGCGCTCATTGGGTTGCAGATAATCACACAATGCATTAAGCAGTGTTGTCTTGCCGGCAGATGCCGCACCACTAACGAGAATATTTCGGCGATCATAAATTAGTTGCTGTAGTAATTCGATAACTGGCGGCGAAGCAAAATCTTCGAGTCGCATTTGTTTCGCACTGAATCTGCGAATTGCCACACAGGGTCCGTCGACGGCGATTGGCGGAATCACGGCGCACAATCTTGAGCCATCGCTTAGCCGAGCATCGACAACTGGTGAGGTTATGTCGATGCGTCGGCCAAGCGGAAGCAGAGTGCGTTCAATGAATGCCCTTGTGTCGTCAGGATGGATCGTGCCGACCTTGGAAAGTTCACCATTGCGTTCGATCCAAACTTGCGAGCCAGAGTTGACCATAACTTCTTGAATTTCTTGATCACGAAAAAATTCATCCAGACGACAATGCACATTTGGCGCGACACGCGCTAAGACTGCACGATTCATGCGACGGCCGCGAGTTGCTTAGACATGATTGTGGGTAGTCGAGTGGCAAGTAAGCCGGCATCAACCGCTCGGGCGATTGCAGCGTCAAATGTAATTTCGGCAACAACGGGCGTGCCGATAACTGCTTCAACATCGTGCTTTCCGAGTGCGCGACCAGGCTCGTTAATAAGCACGATGCCTGTCGGTGATACCGAAATTTGTGCGGCGCGACGCAACGACAGGTAGCACGGGCGAGTTACTAACAACGACGAAGTGGCGCGTACGAGGAGTTCTTGTGGTGGTACACCACAACCTGCATCAATAATTATTGGCAGATTGAAAGTTTCGAGTGCACTGCAAAGTTGACTGAAGTTTGCGTCTGCGGTAATTGTTTTTGAACCTTTGGCGATGATTTGCAAATTTGCAGTTGCTTGAACTGCAATTGATTGAAGCGTCATTCGCGAATCGCTTTCTGGGTTAGATAACCACTCGCTGACTCCAGGTCCTGATGGCTCAGCAAGCCCGAGCACCGCCGGCACATCACCAGCAAGATCGACGAGTAATGCACCGCGTTGTGATTCGGCGGCACGAATTAGTGCAAGAGTTGAAGCCACGACAGTTGTGCCGCTACCACCTTTTACTGACCAACAAACAATCATTCGCATGCTCCTTTATTTGAGCCCAGAACTTATAACTAGGTTTGAGTTTCTGCATGTGTGCACAGTGATCAAATTGCGTCATCTGAAAATTAGACAAGTAGCCTTCGCGATGGAGGTGTCCGGGTACCTGGTGGGCTCCGCCGCCTTCAAAGCGGTTGGGACGAGTGAACCTCGTTCGGCGGGTTCGATTCCCGTCCGCCTCCGCCAAAAATTATTGCGC
>CAMCUE010000031.1 GCA_945878705.1 Ferrithrix thermotolerans DSM 19514
GAACTTCTTGAGACAGTTAAAGATTCAGCGGTGATTTCAAGTCATGGTGACATGATTCCTGAATGTATTAAATTGCTCGAGCAACGCGGAATGAAAATTAATTCCAAGCCGGATTGGCGCAAAGCATCTGTGTGGGTTGTTGAGCGCACAAAACACGGCTTCAAATCAGCCTCTGCATGGGCGCCGCCGGACAGATAGGCGCCGCCGCAAAACTAGTCGCCGCCGCAAAACTAGTCGCCGCCACAAAACTAGTCGCCGCCGCAGAACTACGCACCGTAAATTTAGCGCTGACTTTTATTCTGAAAGTGCGGCATCCACTTCGGCAACGATTGCGTCAACAAAACTTTTCACTTCAGCAGGCGGATTTTGCGAAGCACAAATGCTCAACTGCTCGCGAGCGCCAACAGCGTCACCACCCAGACGAAATCGAACGATGCCAAGAAAGCAGTGAGCATCTGGATATTTTGTGTCAATTGTTATTGCCCGCTCAAGGTCGCTGGATGCAGATAGAAATGCAAGTTTTTTAACTTCGTCTCCAGCCCCGCGAGCGATCAGCGCTAACAGCCAAGCGCGATATGTAAGCGCTTCAACATTGTCTGGGTCTACTGCCAAAACCTGTGAATACAAATCGATTGCTGCTTTCGGATCAACAAAATTTGTGGCTCGGGCTCGTGACAGCAACGACGCTGTTGAGTCTTCAATTCCGCCAGTCAGCGATTGCCCAGATAAACGCTGGCCAGATTGCCGAGCAACTAGCCAACCAGAACCGATAGCGACAACAATAACTATCAATAGAGTCAGCAAATTTTTACGCAATCGAGACAATTGCTCTGTGTCCCGATTGGTTTGCGAAACTGAAATTCTTTGCGGAGATTCAATTCGCTTGATGACTTCTGCAGTTCGGGCAACATAGTCGCTACGCAACGAGTGATAATCATCTTGATCTAAATCTCCGACCGCTAATTCATCCTCAAGTTCGCGGATTGAATTTAGTAAAAATATTTTCTGCTCTTCGAGGCTGGCTAGATTTTCGTTAGACATGAAACTAACTTCGCTTTAACTTCGTCATAGATTCAGCGAGGGCCTGCTCAACGAGTTTTTCATCTTGCGCGCTTGGAGCAGTTGGTTTGTTTTGACGCGAACGAGAAAACGCCCGAACCAAAAACCACAAAGACATAATTAATGCCGCAACTGGTAACGACCAGACGAGTGAATCTAAACCGGTTGCCCGCGGCACCAATAACACTTGCCCTCCAAAACGCTGTTCGATATAACTGACTATCTCGTCGTCGGTTCGCGTGCCTGCACCAACTTGTCGTGCAACCTCGGTGCGAATTGCCTGGGCTGCTGCTGCGCGAGATACAAAAACACTCTCACCCGAACAAGTCGGGCAGGCCAGATGAGATGTGATCGAGTCAATTCTGTCTTGCTGAGTTTGTACAGACCCAGAGCGCGAAACGCCGATTGCCAGCAACAAACCGACTAATAAAAACATCCCGAGCCAAACTGATTTATTTTGTTTCATTACCCAAACTCATTTCGCAATTTATCTAGTTGCGCTTCAAGTAAACCTTCGCTCAACTCGCCGGTGACCCTGAGTCGGACTAATCCATTTGGATCGATGATCCAAGTTTCAGGAACACGAGCAACACCAAAGGCAACCGCGATCGTGCCGTTGTCATCTTTTAATTTCGGCCAAGATCCACCATTTTTTAAAAAGAATTCGCGAACAGCAAAATCACTGTCGTCATTGACGACCGTGTACAACTCGGCGCCATTCGCATTCGTGGCCTCGCGATTTGCAAAGTCAACTAATAGTTGGTGCTCATTGATGCACGGCACACAAGTTGAATTAAAAAAATTTAATACAACCCACGAACCTTTACGGCGCTGCAACTCAAATGGTTGATCATCAATTGTTGACCCGACGACAGATGGTGCGGGTTGGCCAAGAAGCGGCGACCTTGCAACTTGTCCATCGCTTGGCTTCGAGATAATTAACACCCAAAGCAACAGCGCTAAAATAAGTGCGACAACACTAGAAACGACTTTGACAAGATATTTAGCGAACATGCTTAGAGTGCATTCTGCTCAGATGTTGGCACCAGAGCACTTGTGGCCTCGGTCGGTCGGCGCCGACGACCAGGAAACGCAGCCAGCACCGTACCTAGCGCCATTAAGCCTGTACCTATCCACAGCCAAGTGATCATTGGCTTGATGAAAACTTTGATTCGCGCCGTACCCGAATCTTGGCGAACTGGTGGCTCGAGTGTCAAATAAATATCGCTTGTGAGCGAAGCCTTAACCGATGGAGTACCGACATTCATTCCGATTCGGGTGTACTTGGTAATTGCTGGTTCATAAGTTTTTTTGCGATCAACGATTACGCGCGCTTTAACACTGATGCTTCGATCATCACGCACTTCTATGACATCGATCAGTTCAAAACTATGCCCAGCGAAAAATGCGGGTGTGCCCGTAACAAGTGAAAGTTCTTGACTCTTGCTATAACTATTTGATGCACCGAGCGCGACCGCAATCATGATCACACCCAAGTGCACAATCATGCCGCCGTTTGCTCGACCTACAAGACCTCTTAATCCTTGACGACGAGTCGCCAACACGACTTGTCGTAGTGCTGCACCACTTGATACTCCACCGAGAGTGAAAGTTAAAAGTGGCGCCAAACCATAGGCACCGAGGGCGAGACTCGCCACGAGTGCTGCGATTCCGCACCACGCTGGCCAAAACAATCTTGTCTGCAAAGTTTCAGCCGATGCCTTGCGCCATGGCAACACTGGTGCAATAGACATCAATGTGAGCAGTGCGATGCCGATTGGAACTGTTAGTCGATCAAAAAATGGAGCACCAACTGCGATCTGCCGATTTTGTAGTGCTTCAATAATTAATGGAAACACTGTGCCGAGTAAAACAATAAATGCAAATACCGCGAATAAAACATTGTTTGCCAAGAATGCAGCCTCGCGTGACAGCGGTGAATCAATTATTCCTGGGCTGCGTAACTTGTCGCCACGCCAACCGATTAGGAAAACTGAAACTATTAATACGACCGCAAAGAACGAAAGAAACCACGCACCGATGCCACTCTCGCTGAAGGCGTGAACACTATTTAAAACACCTGAGCGAGTCAAGAAAGTTCCGAGAATTGTCAAACTAAAAGTCGCAACTAGTAGCGAAATATTCCAGACACGCAACATTCCACGGCGCTCTTGCACTAATACCGAGTGAATGTATGCAGTTCCAGTTATCCACGGAAGGAGCGATGCGTTTTCAACTGGATCCCATGCCCACACTCCACTCCATCCGAGCACTTCATAGCTCCACCAACTGCCGAGTGCAATTCCAAACGTCAAAAATCCCCACGCAAATAATGACCACCTTCGCGTCGCAAGAAGCCAACCCTCGCCAACCCGACCCGTGACTAGCGCAGCAATTGCAAATGCAAACGGCACAGTCACACCGACATAACCGAGATACAAAATCGGTGGATGAAACATCACCAAAATATGATTCTGCAATAACGGATTTGGCCCAGGCCCGTCTAGGACTCCTGGCGCGCCTGCTGCAAACGGGTTTGCCGGAAAAAATGAAACCAAGAAAAAGAATGCTAAGACGATCATCATTACCGCCATCGCCCACGCCGCAAGCGACTCGTTCATTCGCTTGCGCATCCAGAAACAAACTGCCAGTGTGTACCCAGAGAGAATCAGGACCCACATCAAGATCGAACCTTCAAGTGCGCTCCACACGGCCGCAAAGTTGTAAAGCGGAGGTGTCGACCACGAGCCAACTTTCTGCACATATGCAAGCGAAAAATCGCGAGTGATCATTGCATACTCCATCACTGCGAAGGCACCAACTGCAGCAGCAAACGCGAGCACTGCAAACCGTGAAACTAAGCGAATAACTCGCGGTTCGTTATTTCGCACACCAGTGATTGCAGCAAATGCGCCGAACACTGCCCCGACGAAACCGACGAGCAGTAAAGCACGACCTATCGTTCCGGCTACCCCTGCACTTGCGAGCACGCCGCGCTCCCAGACTCTTCTAGTCGATCTTTATTTTTCGCCTCGTACTCATTTGAGTGTTTAACTTCAATTCGATTTGATTCAAGTTTGCCGTTCACGAGCCGACCATGCGCAACAACCGAAACGCACTCTTGAAACACGCCACCAGGATCTCCTGAATATTTGACATCTAGAGATTTCCCATTGAAGACCAGCGTGAAATTAGTTGTGTTATTTAACTTTGCTAGCGAACCCTGCTCAACTGTGCCCTGCACACGCAGTCTGTTGGTTGTATCGCAACCTGAACGCACTCCGACTTCATCAACATTGCAGTAGTAATCAATCGCTGAAGATAAAAACTGCGTGACAATAACCACGCCACCAACTCCAACGAGTGACAAAATAATTATCGGCATCCATCGTCGGCGCTTAGGTGCCTGTGATTCTGGTCTTGGTGTTAAATCCATGGTTTGTGTTGATCTTCTACGACTTTCGCAGAACTTTTAGCACGACGCAAAGTGCCAACTGCAAATAACACGATTGCGGCAACCGTAATAATGTATGAAGCAAAGATGAAGCCAGCGTCTTGCATCTAGTTGCTCACATTTTCATTTTGGCGCGCAAGAATCGCGGCGTCTAAGCCGCTTTGATTGGCGAGATCACTGAGCAACATTGTTCGTTGCCGATGCAGAATCAGCCATACAAATACGAGTGTGAACCCAACTACACCGCTAAACAAAGTGAACAACATTAAGCCGTCCATTTTCACATCACCATTTGGATCTAAAATTGTTGCGCGTTGGTGCAGACTGCGCCAAAAAACGACACTGAAATGTACGAGTGGAATCTCGAGCACCGCGAGTAAAGCAATTACTGCTGAGCGTCGCGCGCGTTGTTCAATTGATCCATCAAGACGACGCACGGCGAGATAGCCGATGTAGGTCACAAGCAAGAATGCTGTAGTCGTCAGTCGCGGATCCCATTGCCAAAACTCTCCCCAAGTAAGCCGACCCCACAAACTGCCGGTGACCAGCGTTATCACCATGAACATCACACCAACTTCGGCAGATGCCCCAGCAACACGATCAAAACCCAACGAATGACGCTTGGCGAAAATATAAAAGGCTGATGTGATTGCAGTAACGATGAACGCAAGATATGCAATCCATGCAGACGGTACATGCACATACATAATTCGAACTGACTCGCCTTGCACAACATCTGCGGGAGTAAATACGAGCCCACTGATTACAACCCATGTCATTACTACGATCGTCAAAACGCCAACGATGCGAGTCGCCTGAGTGCCAGTGCTTGAAAACTTTGGCGCTGATTGTGACAACATTAAAGTAACTCCCTATTTATTACAGACTCAATTTACTATTCATCAATCAACGGACCGAAGGCCAGTGATCCACCAACACCGAATACTGCAGCAAAAATTGCCAACAACCCAACCCATGCCCAACCTTCAGAAATTGCTGCGCCACCGCTGCCAAAAGCCGCTTCCGTAGCTCGTGTTGCAGCAATGAGAACCGGCGCCACAACTGGCAATAACAACAATGGAAGCAAAGTTTCGCGACCATTTGTGCCCGCAGTAAGACCGCCATAAAGCGTACCGACGAAGCCCAATCCCGTTGTCGCGCAGGCAACACAAGTGACCAACAACACCAGACCAATTACCGAAACTTGCACTTGATACAGCAAAAATGCTGCGGCGATCAGCACGATATCGAGTGCAATTAATTGCAGACTAAGTGCGATTGCCTTACCAAGAAAAACTGCCGAAAGATCTATGCCCGCGACTCGAAGCGAATCAAGCGCCGAGTCAGATGTATCAATCGCGAACGACCGTTGCACAATTATGAATAGTGAAAAAATTGTTGCGAGCCAGATTAAACCACCAGCAACACGCTGCAAGACATCATCATTGTCAAGCGCAAAGGCGAACATCACCATGATCAGACCCGCAAATGGCAGAACTTGATTTGTCACAACTCGGCTTCGTGCTTCAATTCGTAAATCTTTAATAAAAACAGCGCTGGCGACGCGACGCTTCGCAGTTTTGATGGCAGTTTTTTTCATGCCGGTTTTACCGTTCCAGATGCGACGACCAAACTGCGTGTAGCAAGTGCGCTGGCTCGCTCAATTTCATGCGATGCAAAAATTACCGTTGCACCTGCATCTCTTGCTGCGCGAAGAGTTCTATCAAGTTCGTCTCGGCCTTGTGCATCAAGTCCGGCATGCGGCTCGTCTAATAGCCAAAGTTGTGCGCGACGCACGATCAGTGATGCAAGTGCACACCGACGACGCTGACCAGCAGAAAGTTTTGCTACTTGCGTCTGACTGAGTCGACCCGACAAACCCATTGCGTCCATTGCTTGATCTACATCGTTTCTTGTTGCACCGACTAGTCGCGACCAAAACAACATATTTTCTAAAACTGTGAGGTCTTGAAACAATCCATTTGCATGACCCAGCAAGCCGACACGCGATCTAACAGCCAAGCGATCAAGTCGCAGATCACAACCTAAAACATTTGCTGAGCCACGAGCAATCGGCAACAGACCAGCGCATGCACGCAACAAAGTTGTTTTGCCCGCACCATTTGCGCCTTGCAATAAAACTATTTCACCAGCATTGACCGAAAAAGTCGCCCCGGCTACCGCAGGAAAATTATCGTAAACAATTACAACATCGATGAACTCAAGAACTTTTTCAATAGTCATCTATTCGCCCTTAAACTTTGCTGGGCGTTTTTCAATAAAAGCACTGCGACCTTCTTCAACATCGCTGCTTGCCCACGCCCGATCTCGAGCCCACTGCACAAGTTGATCGATTTCTGGCGCTTGGGATGAAGCATTTAGCGCTGCTTTATGACCAGCAATCGACAACGGAGCAAGCAACGAAATTTCAGTTGCCCAACTAATTGCGTCGTCAAGATCACCTAACCGATGTACCGAACCGAGATTCGCCAGTTCGGCGCCAGAATAGTTTCGCGCTGCAAGCAACATCGCGCGCGCCACCGGCCACGAACACTCACGCGCCAAGCGTTCAACTGTCCAATGGTTTACAACTAATCCAAGGCGAGCAGCCGGAACACCGATGATGCTTTGCGCAGTCGCAACACGAAGATCACATGACATCGCAATTTGTGCGCCAGCACCCAATGCGGGGCCGTCAATCGCAGCAATCGTGACAATTGGCGATGTTGCAAGTTGCACTAAAAACTTATGCAATGCGTCAGTGAATTCTGTTTCGCGAACCCCCGACAGATCTGCACCCGAACAAAATGCCGGCTTGGTTCCGGTTATCACTACTGCTCGGGTTTCACGCGCGACGGCTTGGTTTAGCGCATCTTCAAGTTCAACAAGTGTCTGTTGATCTACAGCGTTTCTACGCTGTGGTCGATCGATTGTCGCCACCAGCACAAAGTCGCTCCAACTTAGTTTCACCGCCATCGACATCCGCCCAATAACATAAACACAACAGTATGGATTCTCGCACACAACACAACAAACTGAATAACAAAGTAGTTACTGCGCTAATTACTGAGCCCGTTACAGATCCGGTCCTTGTAAAGCGAGAGTTGATTTCAAACTGGGCTAAGCGGGCTAGTCGTTTGGGATATTTGCTTTTTGGTGCTTCAATGCTCGCAGTTATTTGGGGGCTGGTGATTAACTTCACACAAACTGTCAGTCAGATTGCTTCAACTACTTTGATCGCTGGCTGTGTTGTTCTTGCACCGGCGATACTTGTGCAGTATTCGGTTAAAGCCGCCGTGCGTGACGAACGAGAACGCGGAATCTAAAACGCCTTAGACGAGTATTTAGCGTTGAGGTAGGCTCAGAATATGTCGCACGCAAACGAGCATCATCCTGCGTTCGAAGAATACTGTGAGTGTCTATTTGAACTGGATGAAGATCAGATCGAATTAATCCAAGCGCGGATCGCTGACCGTTTGAAAGTTTCGCGTGCATCAGTATCGGAAATGATAAAGCGCATGGAGTCGGCAGGGCTCGTCAACTTAAACGGTCCGAAAATCGCTCTCACTGAACAGGGCGCGGCACTTGCCGAAGGTGTTGTTCGTAAGCATCGTTTGGCGGAGTGTTTTTTAATTGATGTTCTTGGCTTGCCTTGGTCAACTGCGCACCACGAAGCTTGCAAATGGGAGCATGTCATCACCGACGAAGTTGAAGTCGCACTTGCCAAGATGCTCGGCAACCCGACAGCCTGCCCACATGGCAACCAGATACCCGGATCCAAGCATCAGAGCGTGATGTTGACGCCGCTCAACACAATTAAAGTTGGCGACTCGTTCATTATCGTACGAATTTCAGAAGAGTTAGAAGAGACCGCTGGTGTGCTTGACATTCTTGAAACAAACGAGATGTTTCCTGGCCGACAAGGCGTAATAACAAGTCGCGCAAAAGATGGTGAGACAAGTTTGTTGATGAGTGAATCTGCTTCACCTAACTCAACTGTTGTCAGTTCGTTCATTGGCAGTCGGCTGCTTGTCACATCTCGCAAATAATTCATTTAGTTACCCGTAAGGTCTAGATATGAAAACTCGTTATTTTTATCTAATCTCTTTAATTCTTCTTGCTTCAAGTTGTGCCACGACCATTAATCAATCTGCTGTTACGACAGTTGCGTCAAGTTCTGAACCAATAACTCAAGTAACGATCAACAGTCAATTAACAACTGATGAGTTGCTTAGCGAATTATTTCTAGCCGTCGAAGATCTAAGTAAATCAATGCAAAAAACTGAACGCCGACAAGTATCTCAACAACTTGCACGAGTGGTTTCTCTCAGTGATGCAATTCGTCCAAAAATATTGACGACTAGCGAACAACTTGCATCAGATTTTGATCGCGTCATCAACTTGACGAAAAGTGCAGTCGAACGCAACCGCCCTGCCGATGCTGACAAAGCGTTGCGGTTTCTACCACTGATTATTGAATCACTTAAAACTTTAAAGTGACAGAGTTACTTCGAGTCACTTAACCGCTTGCGAATTCCGAGTGTTGCCACTAAATAAACGAGTGAAGCTACACATGCAATAGAAGCAACAATTGCAATCGCTATGCGGATTGGAAAAATCTCGCCAAGCAACCCAGTGGCGATGCTGCTCGACCCTGTCATCAACATTGCTAATCCCATATCGCCAGCCAGTATTCGGCCACGAATGAAATCAGGAGTTGAAGTCTGAAGTCCATAAGTTGCCATTGTCCATTGTGCTCCACCACCGATATGTGCCAGACCGATAAAAATTACTGCAAGCAACAAACTTGAACTGACGCTTGCCGCCAAATACATCAAGCCCCAAGCCAGACCTGTCATGCCGCAAAGAAGTAACAGGCGAGACA
>CAMCUE010000032.1 GCA_945878705.1 Ferrithrix thermotolerans DSM 19514
GCGAAGCAATGTAGAACTGCTTTCACGAAACAGTATTTATCAGGTGACACCACTTGATTCAACGGCGAGAATTGATCACAGTGCGGTCATTACGCAAAGCACGATCGGCCCAGGATGCGTAGTCGGTGAGCGTGCCCAAATCGTGCGCAGCGTATTAATTGCAGGTGCGAAAATTGACGCAGATGCTGTTGTGATAGACAGTGCAGTTATGGGACATGTAGGTACATTCGCACAGATTTCGTCTTGTTTGATTGGTACGGACGGTGAAGTAGGTTCTGGGGCGGTACTGCGAGATGCGAAAATACCTGATCCGAACTGAACGACTGGCAGATGAACGACTGGCAGATGATCAACTAGCAGCTGATCAACTAGCAGCTGATCAACTAGTCGAAAAGTGCACAACTATTAGATGACGCTCCAAAATAGTGCTTTAGTTTGTGGGGGTGCAGGTTTTATTGGATCGCACTTGGTTGATCGATTGATTGCTGATGGTCACAATGTTGAAGTTGTTGACAATTTGTCTACTGGAACTCTCGCAAATCTCAGCGAAGCTAGGTCGAGCGGTGGAGATTTACGGTTTCATCATCTCGATGTTTTGGCACCAGAGTTTTCTGATCTAATTGAATTGCGCCAACCAGCAATTATCTATCATCTCGCACTACTTCCACCAGGAGCGACTCAAACTAGTGAAATTTTGTTGTCGGCAAGTTCGTTGCTTGCGGTACTTAATGCTGCTCAAAAACATAAAATCAAAAAAGTAGTTGTAGCGATACCAGCAGGTTTGATATACGGAGAAGTTCCGGCACGGCAATTGCCAGTTAAAGAAGGTCGTGAGCCAGACCCGATGAGTGTTTCTCATGTGATGGCAAATGCGCTTCTTGATTTTTTGATTATTTATCGTGAAAGTTACGACGTCGAATTTACGGCTTTGGCAATGACGAATGTTTATGGCAGGCGACAACGCCCGAACGATGGAGTAGTTGCCGCGTTTGCAGATTCAATTCTTAGTCATACTGATCCAATGATTTTTGGTAGCGGGCGCCAAACTCGCGATTTTTTATTTATTGATGACGCAGTCGATGCGCTTTCGCGCGCAACAATAAAAGGTGGGGGGTTGCTGATCAATATTGGTACTGGAGTTCAAACAACTATTCAGGATTTGTGGGCACTGATGGGCGAACCAACAACTTTGAAAGCGAAGTCGGTTGTGGCCCGCCATGGTGAGTTGCAGCGCAACGCTGTCAACTCAACGCGAGCGCGAATTCAACTTGGCTGGTCGCATTGGACTTCGGTTCGCGCTGGCATTGCCGAACTGATGGAAGAATTAACTTAGAAAACTTGCGACAAAATTCTGTAGTTGCAGAAAATCGCTCGTCGAGAAAAATTAGCGAAATAGATCTTCTTGTGGTGGTCTGACTAGTTCACTGATATCTGAATCACGAAGCCATGATGGCTCAACTCCACGAACTACGGCAACTGGTACGCCAGAAGATTTGCCCATTACGAGTTCAGCAGCGCTGGCTAGTTCGTCGGCAACGGCAACTTCTGTGACTTGCATAATTCTGCCGAGCGAATCTGGTGTACCGCGCAGATCGACTACTCCGGCGACTCCTGCCACACCAATCGCAACATCTGTGAGTCCTTTTCGCCATGGTCGACCAAAAGTGTCGCTAATGATTACGCCAACTTCTACACCAAGGGTTGCACCGATGATGTCGCGAATTCGGCGCGCAGATTTATCGCTGTCAATTGGAAGCAACGCTGCATATCCGCGTTCAACATTTGATAAGTCAATTCCACTGTTGGCACACACAAATCCGTGTTTAGTTTCGGTGATTATTAAATCTCCGCGTCGTCGTACGATGCGTACCGCTTCATCCTCAACTAATTGCTTATGACTTAGAGGGTCAGTTGCGTCAATGGCAACTAACCGACCTTCGGCTTTTGAGACAATTTTTTGCGTTACAACTAAGACATCGTTGTTTTGTAGTGGTCCGTTTGGTTCTTGGCGACACGCATCAGCAATTATTTTGCCGAGTTGATCCTGAGGACTTATTTCACCAATACCTTGCACGCCCCAAATTGTCAGTCGGCTCATTTTCGTTGCTCCGAAACACTGGCAAGAGTTGTCTTGGCAAGTTCACCAGCAACTTCTTGAGTTGACATCACTGTATTTGTGACTATGCAGCGCAAACCTTCACGCTCAATTGCATCTTTCAGGTCGGCGTCCACTGTGTCGACAATAATTGTTGAAGCGATAGTTGCGTACAGTCGCGCTACGCCGAGTGCCGAAGATTCGTGCCCGAGTTCTGTGAGCATGCGGTCGGCTGGGCCTTTGAGTGCCCGACCACCAACGATTGGCGAGATCGCAACAACTTTGTCTCGGTTCGCCGACAACAATTCGTTGATACCTGCAAGCGCGCGAATTGGGCCAATTGAAACAATCGGATTAGATGGGGCAATCACTATTATTTCGGATTGCTGCAGTTCGCTCAAGCAATTTGGCTTGGCATTTTCTGCGCCTTGAAAGTGCACCGATTTCACAGCAACGCTGTGCTGATGCTTTACGAAATATTCCTGAAAGCTAATTTGTGTTCCTGCTTTTCCTGCCGGGCAATCTTGGCTGAGTTCAACCAAAGTTGCGACATCGCTGTTGGTCATCGGCACAATTCGCTGCGCAACTTTCCAGGCGCTGGCAATTTCTTGGGTAATCAAAGAAGCATCGGCACCTTCACTTCGCCGTGCTGTGCGATAAAAATGAGTCGCAAGATCTTGATCGCCAAGGTTAAACCACTCGGGTGCGGCGATTGAGCCAACTGGTCGCACATCGACATATCTTTTGAGCGAAGCCATCGCTCGCCAAGTTTCATCGGCGAGTCCCCATCCGCGCTGCTGGTCGATCGCTTCGCTAAGTGTGTAGATCACGGTGTCAATGTCGGGCGAGATATACAACCCGTGCAACACAGTGTCGTCGCCAGTGTTGACTAGAGCGATTGTTCGTTGTGTGCTGTGAACTTGTGCAAGTCCACGAAGAAATCGGGCGGCACCGACGCCACCAGCCAGAACTACAACTGAACTTGATTCTGCAACCATGTTCATAGAGCGTAGGGCTCACAAAGAAACTTAAGCGACTTGCTATCGGTGGGGGCTAGTAGATTAGTAAGTCGTTATGACGCGCGCATTAATCACGGGAATTACTGGACAAGACGGTCGCCATCTCGCCGAGTTTCTGAACACTAAAGGCTATGAAGTTTTTGGTTTAGTTAAGGGACAGAATAACCCTAAAGCCGAGTCCATTCGTGATGAGTTTCCGTTCGTTCAACTCGTGCCAGGCGACCTTGCAGATTTCTCAAGTCTGGTTAGCGCTCTTGAGATTTCGCAACCAGACGAGGTATATAACCTCGGCGCAATTTCGTTTGTGGCGATGTCGTTTAATCAAGCCGAACTTACGGGCAATATAACTGGGCTCGGAGTGTTGCGAATGCTTGAAGCGATTCGGCTCGTCGGTGGGTCGAGAAAGAGTCCAATTCGGTTTTATCAAGCGTCATCGTCCGAGATGTTTGGCAAAGTTCGTGAAACTCCACAAACAGAATTGACACCATTCCATCCTCGCTCGCCATATGGAGTAGCAAAAGTTTTCGCTCACGACATCACTGTGAACTATCGCGAAAGTTACGACATGTTTGCTTGTTCTGGAATTTTATTTAATCACGAAGGTCCGCGGCGTGGACTTGAATTCGTTACGCGCAAAATAACAAACTCGGTTGCTCGAATTAAATTGGGTCTGCAAAGCGAACTAGTACTCGGAAATTTGGAGGCTAAGCGAGATTGGGGCTTTGCCGGCGATTATGTTGAGGCGATGTGGATGATGTTGCAACAGCCAACACCAGACGATTTTGTGATTGCAACCGGCAAAGCGCATTCGATTGAGCAACTACTTGAAGTTGCATTTAATGCCGCCGAACTTGGTGACTGGCGAAAATTCGTTCGTCAAGACCAGCGATTCTTTCGGCCTGCCGAAGTTGATTTGTTGATCGGTGATGCGACGAAAGCAAGAACAAAACTCGGCTGGACACCAAAGGTTGGTTTTGAGACTTTAATTCAGATGATGGTTGCTAACGATTTAGATTACGAGTCAAAGCGCCGGAGATAGAGATCTCAACTGTGAGCGCAAACTAACAGCAAACGAAATTAGTCCAACTACAGAACTTGTGACGAGCGCAACTTCAACGCGCAAAAATAAGTCATCGCTAACTTGCCACACAGTAAAAATATATGCAGCGAACGCAAGCGACCATCCGAGAGCAACATGTTTATGTCCGTTGAGTGCAATTACTGCTTGAGCAATCGCTAAAGCCATCATGTAGATTCCGCTTGCAAGTGCCAGCAGTGTGATTGTTCGACGATCAATGCTTCCGCCATAAACAAGGTCAAGCACATTTGGGCCGATGGCGAACGCGCCAACTGTGCCGAGCACTCCAACACCTACAACCAAAATTACAAGTTGGCGAAACCCAGTTTTAAATTCTTTGATGTCACCACGGGCTGCAAGTCTTGTCAGTCGCGGCAGTAACGCTGCTTGAACTGCTTGAAATAAAAATAGTGGCACGCGAGTCAGCAGCACAGCGTTTCCAAACAAAGTTACATGTTCGGCCGGGGCGGTGTCTCCGAGAAGCGCAACGGTGATCGGGCCTGCGTTGACTAATGCTGCGGCAAAAATTGATCCGCCTAATAACAGCCCAAGATTTGGTGTGATCTCAGACCACGATGCTGGTGGGCCATCTTGCAGCTTTAATTGACCAGAAAATAAAATAACCAGCACACCGACGAGTGGCGTGAGTACTACGGCAAGTGAGTATGCGCCGAGTTGTGTTACTCCGGCAATCAATAAACCGAGACAAACTATGACTCGCGCTGCACCGTCTGCGCCGACAACAAAACCGTAAGAATTAAAGTTTCCGAGCCCAGAGCACAAACCCTTGACCATATAAAAGGCACCGTATACGGCAATTGCGATTATTAAACTTGCTGTGACTATTCCGTTTCCTTCGAATAAATTGCTGGTGACGAACGGCGCGAGAGCGACAATTGATCCGACTAAGCCGATGACGATCGCACCACAAAGGATTACAACTTTTTTAACAACTGGTCCTGCGCCTTGGCCGAGTGCGCGACGATGTGAGATTGCACGGCTGATTTCTTGTTCGACCGGCAAAAAGAATCCTGGCGCGAGCGCAAACATCACAAACCAAAGTGAGACCAGAGGTTTAAAACCATCTTGGCCGAGTGCCTGTTGCCCGATTTTGAAAAACGCGTAGATAGTCAAGCCAGCGATAAGCAAACCAATTGAGATTGCGATTGTGCCCTCTGGGAGTTCAACGCGTTTGCGTTGAGGGGGCAACGAAGAACTTGACGAACTCGTAGGTTGTCTTGACACTTGTTAGGTAGAGCGCTTAGAACTGCTTGGCAATTTGGTCTTGCAATTTAGACATTGCTTCGCGACGGCAGACCTGTGCTTTTTGAAATGTCAAAATTCCGAATCCGACCGCGATGTAAGTTGCATCTTTGGCGAATGCGAGAACATCTTGGGCTTTTAATGGTCCAAGTTTTAAGTCGTTCAAATTGATGTCACGCATGCTGTCTCCAATCTTCGTTTAGTTTATAGAGATCTACCCAATAAATTGTCGCAAGTAGTCTTAGATTGCCATGAGTTTTACCAGATCACAACAAGCCGAGTTGAAGGGGAACGCTGCTCCTCCTGTGGTGACTGCAATGGTTGTTCACGAACCAGGACCGTGGTTTGACGAAGTACTCAATTCGATAGTCAGCCAAGATTATCCAGCAGTCCGCAATATATTTTTTGTTACGACACCAGCAACAACTGACCCAGCAACCAAGCAGGTGTCACAGCAGTTAGTAAACAAAATTCAGACTGTCTTGCCGAATGCGATAATCAGAATTGTCGAGGGCAACCCAGGCTTTGGTCCACTAATTAATGAGACTCAGCGAATTGTTGAAGGTGACGGTGGTCTGTTTTGTGTGATGCATGACGATGTTGCGCTGCATCCATCTGCACTAAGCCAGTTAGTGCATGAACTTTTTGTCTCAAATGCAGCGGTGGTTGGTCCGAAACTTGTTGAGTGGGAAAACACGGCGATCTTAAAGTCAGTCGGATTCGGAATAGATCGATGTGGAGAAGTTGATACTTTCATCGAACCCAACGAACGAGATCAAGAACAACATGACTCAATCAGAGATGTTTTTTATATCAGTTCTGCATGCATGCTGGTTCGTTCAGATTTGTTTCGCGAACTAAATGGATTTTGTAATGAAATTCCATTTTTTGGTGAAGACCTAGAGTTTTGTTGGCGCGCGCACTTGAGTGGCGCACGAGTGATTATCGTGCCTGCAGCCGTTGCCCGACATCGAGAGCAGTTCGCGAGTCGCTCACCAAATATTGCAAGAAGTGCGCTCACAGCCAGGCATAGAGCGCGAACAGTCGCAACTCTGACATGGCGGTTTGAACTCTTGATCGTGTGGTTACAGATGGTGCTGACTTCGCTGGTTGAAACATTCGTTGGTTTGTTCAGAGGTACTTTCAGAGCATCGTTGTTGAACCTTCGAGCCTCGTTGTCGTTATTGGTTGACACTGCTTATATTTTCCGTCGCCGCCGTCAGGTTCGGCCAGCTCGTCGTGTTCGGCCAAGAGAAATAAGCAAACTACAAATAAAAGGTTCTGCTCGGATCACAAGGTTTATCCGCCGTCGTCAATCGTTTGATTCGTCTGATTCGTCTAATTCATCTAATCCGTCTAGGTTGTCGCCGACCACTTTGGTAACTGAGTCGAGAAAAGTCAGTCAAGAAAGTTCGACTAGAGAATCAGCGATCGCAACACTTGTAGTTTTTGCGTTGATCCTTGTCGGTAGTCGTGGAATTATTAGTAGTGGCACTCGAACTATTGGCGAACTTTTACCTTTTGATGGTGGAACAAATACCCCAGCCTCACTATTTGAAATGTTTCGTTCGGGTTGGTGGTCAAGTGGCTTTGGTCAGGCGGCTTCGAATCCAACCGGAATTGGAATTCTTGCGCTGTTGGGGTACTTACTTTTGGGCAACCTGGCAGCACTTCAAACTTGGATGATTGTCGGTTCTTTATTTATTGGTTTTTTTGGAATGTGGCGTCTGTGTGGTGCTTTTTTCAACAGTCGCGCTCGTTTGGTTGGGGCAACGGTGTACGTCGCTCTGCCGCTCTCGTATGACGCAATTGCTCGCGGCAGGTTCTCGGCACTGCTGACGATTGCCGCACTGCCATGGGTCTTTGATCTTTTACGACGAGCAGGAGGTTTGCAGCCGGCACTTCGAGTTGACCCCGCAACAAATTCATTAATTGAAAACTCTGAAAAATCAATAGAAATTGGTATTTCGCGTCGAACGCAATTGATTGCTGGTCTGGTTTTAATTATTGGGATAGTCAGTGCGTTTGCTCCGGCGCTTTTAATCGCAACTCTGATCGGTGTCGTGTTGTGGTCGGTCGCTTCAATGTTTGGTGGCACTTCGCTAAGAACTGTTGGCACGATGCTTGCAGTTGGTGTCATCGGTGTTGTTGGCTCGTTGTTAATTAATCTTCCGTGGTCGATGCACTTTGTTTCAGGGCAGTGGTGGCAACTGCTGGCAAGTGACCAATTAATAAGTGAAAGAAATTTAGGGTTGGTTGCCCTTGCGAGTATGAACTTTGGCAGTCTAAGCGGTGCATCACTTGTGCTAGCCGGATATTTCTGTGTGGCATGTTCATTATTGATTGCCAATAGTTGGCGGTTCGTTTGGGCGTTGCGCTCGGCATTTTTAGTTATTGGCGGATTGCTTTTGGCAATTTTAGACGATCGCGGATTACTGCCTTTTCAGATGCCAGAACCAACTGTTCTTTTGGCTTTAGTTGCTTGTGGTCTGGCGTTAGCAAGCGCAACTTGTGCCAGCGTTTTTTCTGAAACGTCGACTAAGAAATATTCTGATTGGCGAAGATCAGTTGCGATACTTGTGCCCGTTGCGGTTGTGATTGCGATTTTGCCTACTTTGTTGAATGTCGCTGATGGCCGCTGGCATCAGCCTGCTTCTACTGTGTCGCAACTATTTACGCAGATGCCTGATAATCCGCCAGAAGGAAACTATCGAATATTATTTGTCGGCGAGAGTGATCTGCTGCCAGTTTCAACTAATGCGATCACCAACAAAATTTCGTACGGAGTTTCTGACGATGGCCCGGTGAATATTATTTCGCATTGGGCACCGCAGTACTCGACAATGAACTCAGCAGCCGACCGTGCGCTAAATACATTGTTGGACCGCCACACCGTTCGGTTGGGGAGACTAGTTGCGCCTCTAGCAATTCGTTATATTGTGGTGCCACTTGGATTTTCTCCGAGTACTTCAACTACTGCACTTGTTGATTCGCTTTCGAATCAAATTGATCTTCGCCGTTTGTATTTTGCAAAGGATCTGGTAATTTTCGAAAACTCCGCTTGGTTGCCGATCGTTAGTTTGTTAGATGAAGAGTCATCGGTCGCGAGTCAAAAAGATGGCGACCCAGCATTTATTATGCAACAACTTCATTCAATAAAGCCACTATTCGTAGATGGAAATAGCGTTTCAAATAAAGTCGCAACCAGTTCATTCGAAGGCGGGACCGTGCATTTATCGGTGCCCTTCGACGAAAACTGGCGGCTATCGATTGATGGCGCTCGGCTGATTCCGCGTGCGGCGTTTGGTGCAACAACTGGTTTTGATGCACCTGTTAAGGGCGTCGCCGAATTGGGTTTTCATACATCGTCAATGCGTTCTTTGTTTTTACTAATTCAAGGATTCGTTTGGTTTGCGTTGCTAATCATCGCAGCAAACTTCTCTCGGTTTAGAAGTCGGGCTCGCGGTGTTTCTGGTCAGGCTGTGCGAGTAATCGGCGACGACACCGACAAGGTTTTGAAACTAGATCGAATTAATAGAAGTAATAGTTGATCATGCAATTTTTAGTTAGAAATATTCGCAGATTTGCTGTCGTTGTAATTTTGCTCGGAGCAACGGCTGCAATAGTTCTACTAAGCCGAGTCTCACCGACCAGTGAAGTCCCATCGCCCGCAATTATTGTGAGTTCAAAACTCGCGATGCCAAGCGTTGTCGGCAATTCACCAACATCATCTTGGTTTTGCCCAGGTGTACCAGGTCGGGACAAAAACATTAAGAGTGAAATTATCGTTGCTAATCCAACACAAGTGCCGATCACTGGCACGATAAGCATTTTGTCAAATGAAGAACCAGATTTTTCGACAACCGTGATAATTGCGCCGCTAACACGCGGCTCGTTTGATGCTA
>CAMCUE010000033.1 GCA_945878705.1 Ferrithrix thermotolerans DSM 19514
CGAGTCGCTTGCACCGATGATTGATCTTCTCGCCAAAAAACTCAGGCGAGTGTTAGCCGACGAAGAAAACACGGTTCTCAATTACTTACAGTCCAAAAAAGCACAAGTTGCGTTAGAGACAGTTCTGCCTAGTTTCGACAGTCAAGTTCAGTCTTTTGTTGAAGCCACAAGTAAAGACCTGATAGAAGTAGCGATGGCGGGCGCTCAGTCGCTGACAAAAAGTCTTAAGGCCGATCTACGAAAGAAAGTCAGCAACACAACTGTGATGCAAGTAATGTCAAAGAATCTTGCAGACTCAATCGTGCTTCCGCTTCGTACGCGAATTCAGAAATGCGTCGAAAAAAGTGCCGGTGACAGCAATGAGATGTCAAGTTTGATTCGTACTGTCTATCGTGAATGGAAAATGCAACAAATCGACAAACTTGTTGGTGACATCGCTCGTCTTGCTTACAGTCGTGGCGCATATTTAGTTCTTGATACTGGGACGAAAGTTTGTTGGATGGTTGATCCAAATGGCCCAGCATGTTCGGACGCCGAAGACAACTCTCTTGCAGGAGCAATTGCACGAGGTGAAAACTTTCCTACTGGACACGAACATCCCGTTGCGCACTCGGGTTGTCGCTGTCTTGTAGTCCCGTCCTCCCGCTAGTCTTTCAATCGTGCGGAACCCCTCCGACTTACCTGGATTTTCTCGTGCCCGTCGCAACCCAAGTGGTGGCGGTTTTGGGTTTAACGCTTTCAAAAAAGGTCGCGCCATTTGGACAGTGATCTTTGCAATTTTTGTAGTTGGCGGAATCTTTGCGCGAAGCGTTTCGGGCTTTTATGTTGATGTGCTTTGGCATGATGTTTTGGGTCGGACAGATATTTTCTGGGGTGTACTAGCTACAAAAGTTACGCTCGCGGTTGTATTCGTTGCAATTTTTTCTTTGGCAATGGTGATAAATCTGTGGCTTGCCGATCGGTTAGCGCCAGAAACAATGCCTATTTCGCAAGAGCAGCGTGCGCTTGATGGATACCGAAAATTAGTTGCTAAGCGCAAGTGGTTGGTGCGAACCGTTATTTCAGTTGTCCTTGGACTTCTAGTTGGAATGCCAGCAACTGCGCAATGGCAAGACTGGCAATTGTTTCGTCATTCGCAACCATTTGGTATTCAAGACCCGTTATTCGCCAAAGATTTAAGTTTCTATATTTTCCGTTTACCATTTTTCGAGTTTTTGATTGGATGGTCACTAGCTGCGCTGATTTTGATCACGCTTGTCACCACGATGGTTCATTATTTGAATGGATCAATTCAGATGCAAACTCAAGGCCGTCGTGTGTCGCCGCAGGCCAAGGCTCACCTTTCAGTTTTGTTTGCGCTAATCGCAATCTCCCGAGCAATCTCATATTGGTTCGGCCGTTTTGATTTAACGCGCTCAACAAGAGGCGTAGTTCAAGGGGCAACTTATACAGATGTGACTGCGCAACTCCCCGCCACAAGTTTGATGATTCTTGTTTCGCTCGCTGTTGCCGCGTTGTTTTTGTGGAATGTATTGCAAAAAGGTTGGCGTCTGCCAGTTTTAGCAACTGTGTTGTGGGTAGTAGTTGCCCTTGTAGCTGGGACAATTTATCCATCACTTGTGCAACGGTTTTCGGTACAGCCAAACGTCAGCACCAAAGAACTTCCATACATTGAACGCAACTTAACTGCCACTAAGAACGCAATGGGTCTTAGTGATGTCAAACAAGTTGATGTTAAGTATGGCGAAATCACTGCAGCCGAAGTCTCAGCCGATATCGAACCACTACGAGATGTTCGACAACTTGACCCATTACAAATGCGTGACCGATTTGTTTTGGACGAAGGGCAAACTTCGTATTATGCAATTCGTGATCTTGATGTTGACCGTTATGCGCTTAATGGAAGAGTTCAACAAGTTTTGGTTGCTGCTCGTGAATTGAACACAGAAGGCATTCCTAACCGGACATGGGTTTCGCGACACCTTCTATATACACACGGCTGTGGACTCGTTGTTGCACCAGCAAGCAAAGTCACGGTTGACGGCCGACCAATTTATACCGATCTCGACGTTAAGCGCCCAGAGCTTTATTTCGGTGAAGGTCTTGACTCGTATGCGATAGTGAAAAGTCGTGAAGTAGAACAGTCATGTTCAGATGGTAAAACGAGTGCATTTGCTGGTGTCGGCGGTGTGCAACTTTCTTCATTTGTTCGGCGAGCAGCGTTTGCTGTGCATTTTGGCGAGTACAACCTCGTTGGATCAGGTTTGATCACATCACAATCGCAGATTATGTTGCATCGAAATATTCGTGAGCGAGCAGAGAAAATTGCGCCATTCTTAAAAATGGATGCCGATCCGTATCCAGTTGTTGTCGACGGAAAAGTCATGTGGGTGTTGGATGCATTTACGACAACCGATCGTTATCCGTATGCGCAACGTGCGAATATTGATCAATTGAGTAGTGGTAGTGGACTAAACACAAACTTCAATTACGTCCGCAACAGTGTGAAAGTTGTCGTTGATGCCTATGACGGTTCGATGAAGTTTTATGTCGTAGATCCAAAAGATCCAATTATCGCTACTTGGCAATCCATCTATCCAAAGTTGTTCACTTCAGTGGCACTCGCGCCGAAGCAACTTGTCGAACACTTTAGGTATCCAGAGGATTTATTTAGAGTGCAAACAAATACTTACGGTCGATATCAGTTTGATGACGCAACAATGTTTTTTAATCGCAACGCCGCATGGAGCGTCGCTCAAGCTCCTTCAAGTGAACCAGAAGGAGTAAGTGGCGCAGTATCGGGCGGACTCGTCGATGACTTAAATTCACTGAACACTGGTGACGTGCGTGACGCAAGTGTGGCGCGGTTCGAACCGTATTACACGATGTTTCATGCGCCGGATAGTGCTCAAAAAACAGGTGTGTTTTCAATGTTGCGTCCGTTTGTGCCGTTCTCGGCAGATAACGCAAGAAAAGAATTGCGTGCGTTCATGACAGTTTCAAGCGACCCAGCAACTTATGGTCAGTTGACAGTGTTCAAAATAAATGACCCGCTTCCAGAAGGACCAGCAACAGTCGCCGCAGAAATTGGCAGTGACCCTGCGGTTTCTCAACAGATCACTTTGCTCGATCAAAGAGGCTCTCGAGTTATTTTTGGTGATTTGCAAATCGTTAGTGTCGGAAAAGGACTCGTCTATGTTCGGCCACTATTTGTGCGACCAGATGACCCAACTGCAAAGCAAATATTTGTTAGAAAATTTCTGGCCTCGTACAACAATAAAGTTGTCCTCGCCGACGATCTAAGTACAGCAATCGCTAAATTATTCCCAGGTTTCAAAAGTGATCTTGGTGACAGAGTTAGAGATGGATCTGCTGCTCCTGCTGAAGAAACTGTTACAGGCGATGGAACTTCGAAAAATACAACTGGTACGACCTTGCCATCGGGTAGCAACGACAACGAGGCGATCGATACTCCTTCGGCGCTTCTTGCCCGCGCCGAAGATTTATTTGCGCAAGCCGATGCCGCACTTGGGAGCACTCCACCAGACTTTGCGTTGTACCAAGAGAAACTTGCAGAGGCTCGAAGTTTGATCAGTCAAGCAATTTCTTTAATTGGTGGCTAAAACTTTTTCGACCACTTTTAAAGCCACTGCTCTTAAAGTTACAGTTCTGAATGTTCTTAGCTTCGTCGAATTTGTTCGATTATTTCGGCGAGATCTTGTCGAAATGCGATCTCATAACGTGCTTGCTCATTTGCAATTCGAATCTGATTAACTCGAAGTTGTTCTAATGCTTCGCGAGATGCTGTATCTTGCGAAGCATTTGTGAGTGATTCAATTTCTGTCCCAAGTTCGTGAAGTTGATGCGATAATTCACTCGTCATTGTTGTAATTCTCTGATCGAGAACAGATAATTTTTGATCCAAACCGTTAGTCATCGCAGTAACAAGCGACAAGGCGTTTGTTCGTTTTGTTAATTCTCCGCGCAGTTCAGCAAGCTCAGATTTAAGAGTCTCGAGGTCGGACTGTGTTGCTTTTGGAGTTCGATTGAATAGTGGCATCGCACCTGCGATTATGGCACGCCGATGGTAGTCTTGATGACACGACGCGGGGTGGAGCAGTCCGGTAGCTCGTTGGGCTCATAACCCAAAGGTCGTAGGTTCAAATCCTACCCCCGCCACCAATTCTCAGTAAGTTGAGGTATAAATGAACAGGCTAGAAAGAGTGCGAGCAATTCGCGCGTCACTGAGCAAAGGCTCGGCTGTTGTCGGCAGTTGGATGCAACTACCGGATTCGAATATCGCAGAAATTATGGGCCGTGCTGGTTACCAGTGGGTGGCAATTGACATGGAGCACGGACCAGTTTCGCTGAGTCAATTACCAGATATTTTTCGCGCACTTGAACTTGGTGGCACACTTCCGTTGGCGCGCGTCGCTAGCCCGTTACCAATTAATTGTCGACAAGCCCTTGACCAAGGAGCTGCAGGCGTGGTGATACCGATGATTTCTTCGGCGGCGCAACTTCAGGCGATCATTAGCGAATGCCACTGGCCACCACGTGGACGGCGCGGCGTTGGTTTTCAGCGAGCAAATGTTTTCGGAAAGTTTTTCGATGCATATCTAGACGAATCGCAAGAAGCTCTGGTCATCGCGCAAATTGAACACATTGATGCCGTTAATAATCTTGAATCAATCGTTGCAGTTGAGGGTTTAGACGCGATCATGGTTGGCCCGTATGACTTGTCTGCTTCGCTCGGCATCACCGGCGACTTTGAAAATAAAAAGTATCTTGAAACACTTTCTCAAATTCTTGCAGTTTGTGCGAAACATAAGATGCCATGCGGAATGCATGTTGTTCAGCCAGATACGAAAATGCTTGAGCAACGAATTCGCGAAGGCTATACATTCATTGCCTACGGCGTCGATACAGTATTTTTGAATGACGGCGCTGCTGCGCCAAAGTGATTGAAATTCGCCCAGTGATTAAGAATTTAAATTTGGCGATATGACCACAAAAGTTTTAAAAGTCGGTATCGCTGGATATGGCGTCGTAGGTAAACGTCGTGGTGATTGCGTTGAACGGCACCCCGATCTTGAGTTAGTCGCGGTTTGTGATCGTGTGTTTAAAGATGATGGAGTTTTGCCAAATGGTATTCGTCATTTTCGAACTTATCAACAACTTTTAGAACAAGACTTAGATGTATTAATTGTTTGTGTAACGAATGATATTGCTGCCGAAGTTACGCAAGCTGGACTGAACTTGGGCCTGCATGTGTTTTGTGAGAAGCCACCAGGTCGTGATATTTCAGACATCACTCGCGTAATCGAAACAGAAAAGCTAAACCCTAATTGTCGACTGATGTATGGATTTAATCATCGGTACCACGATTCTGTTCAAGATGCTCTGAAAATTATTCGTTCTGGTCGCTTCGGCAAGATCATCAACATGCGTGGCGTCTACGGAAAATCAAAGTTGATTACTTTTAACCAAGCCGACTGGCGCGCAAAACGCGAGATCGCCGGCGGAGGTGTGCTTCTAGATCAAGGTATACACATGGTTGATCTAATGCGTCTGATGGCCGGTGAGTTCGTTGATGTCCAGAGTTTTATTTCAAATGGTCATTGGGGATACAACGTCGAAGATAATGCTTATGCATTAATGAGAACCAAAGATGGAGTCGTGGCGATGCTTAATTCATCGGCGACTCAGTGGCGACATCAGTTCAGTCTTGATATCAATATGCAGCGCGGTGGTGTAATTTTGCGTGGAATATTGACTGGTTCAAAAAGTTATGGAAACGAGACGATGACACTCGTAACCGCCGACCCAGACAAAGACAACGGTGACCCGAAGGAGGAGCTTTTTGAATATTCTGACGATCCATCTTGGGACTCAGAGATTGCGGCGTTCACGCAAAGTATTCTTCACAATCAACCCGTTCAAAACGGCACGTCACGAGATGCCTTCGAAACAATGAAACTTGTCTATAAAATTTATTATGCCGATCCAATTTGGCGCAACAAATTTAATATTGAAAACCCTGAGGTACCCCAATGAGCGATACGACAATGACCGACCTGTCAATGACCGACCTGACAATTAACGATATTCAAGGTCTTGTGATTGCGACTACAGAACTTGTTCGCAGTGTTGGTAAAAAGTTTATTCGCGCAAATAATCAAGATGCCAAAAAAGTTGTTGACCTTCAGGTGGGTGGGCGCGAAATCAAACTTGCTGCTGACAAAATTTTAGAAAAGCAACTGATTAAAGGGTTAAACAGTTTCGGGTTTTCAATTCTTAGCGAAGAGACTGGGTTTATTGATTCAGGTAAATTTAAAAATTTGCTTTGGGTAATCGATCCCCTAGATGGAAGCTATAACTTCAGCAGGGGTCTCGGCCCATCGATGATTTCAGTGGCTTTATGGCAGGGCAATGAGCCCGTGCTTGGTGTGCTTTTTAATTTAGTAACTAAGCAATTAAGTTTCGGTGGACCAAAAATCGGGGCATACGTCGAAAAAATTCTTGTACACGTCTCGGATCGCGAAGAACGCGGTCAGGCGACACTGTGCACTGGGTTTCCGAGCCGATTCCCAATTGATGACCCGCGCGCCGTCGAAGCCTTTGCAACAACAATGCGCTCGTTCGGAAAGATTCGGATGATTGGCGCAGCCGCTGCATCATTGTGGCTTGTTGCAACTGGCGCAGCCGATGTTTACGCCGAACACAACATCATGTTTTGGGATGTTGCTGCAGGATTAGCGATAGTAAATGGCGCGGGTGGAACATTTGAAATCGAAGGCGTTAATTTACCTGAGCGAGTCTTCAGCGAGCCGTGCACAGTGGTAGCAAGCAACGGAAAGTTTGATGCCTCAGTTTCAATGTTTGATGCTGTGCGTGGGCTCTAATGACGATTCTTGACACAGGTGTTAAAAATGTCCGCAATGTTGGAAGATTCACAATTGGCGATGGTTCGCTTTCGGGATTAGCAGATTTAGTTAATGCGCAACGCACAAAAGAAGCGTCAAATGCGGTTTATCTAATTGACGAGTTTTTTGAAAATAGTAAAGATTTTCTCAACTCGCTAGGGATAATTGCAGGTGATGCAAAGCATTTTATTAAAACCGCAAAAGAACCGACTACGCAAGGAATAGATGATCTTGTTGTTGTACTTCAATCGTCGGGTCATAAACAACCGGCAACAATTGTCGGTATCGGGGGCGGGATAACTCTTGACACCGCAAAGGCTGTAGCGAACTTGTTAACAAATGGCGGCAAGGCAGCCGACTATCAAGGTTGGGATTTGGTGCGCGTACCTGGTGTTCACAAAATTGGTGTACCGACTATTTCGGGCACTGGTGCTGAAGCAACGCGCACATGCGTGATGACGAATCTCGAAACTGGCCTCAAATTAGGAATGAATAGTGACTACACGGTTTTTGATCACATTATTTTAGACCCGAGTTTGACCAGCACAGTTCCGCGAAATCAATATTTCTATACAGGTATGGACGCCTATATTCATTGCATCGAAGCGTTGGATGGTTCGTACCGCAATGCAATTGGTGATGCGTATTCTCGAGAAACTGTAAGTCTTTGTCGCAATATATTTTTAAGTAGCGACATGATGGCAGATGCTCGACGAAGCGATTTGATGGTCGCGAGTTATTTAGGTGGGTGTGCGATCGCCACGAGCTATGTCGGAATCATTCACCCATTTTCTGCTGCATTGAGTGTCGTGTTTGGTATGCATCATTGCGTAGCAAACTGTGTCGTGCTTAATGCAATGAGCGAGTTTTATCCGCAAGCACACAGCGAGTTTCGAAAGATGATTGAGTTGCAAAAAGTCGAACTACCACGCGGTGTGTGTGCCAACCTCACTGATGATTTACGCCAAGCCTTGATTGCCGCAACGATCAAACACGAAAAGCCACTTACCAATGCGTTGGGTACCGAGTTTCGAGCCACACTCACAGACACAAGGATCATCTCGCTGTTCGAGAAGATGTAAAGATCTCAGAGTAAAATCAATACATGCCTGGTTACGAGCTCATTGGTGCTGAAGAGCAGGCCGAGATTGACGATATTTTCAAACACGGCGGAGTGTTATTTCGCCACTCGTTTGATCACTTACGACAAGACCGCTGGAAAGTTAGAGATTTTGAACGCGAGTTCGCAAAGTCTGTCGGCATGCCACACGCGCTTGCAGTTACATCAGGCACCGCAGCACTTCGCGTTGCGCTCGCTGTTTTAGATATAAAACCAGGCGACGAAGTAATTACCCAAAGTTTTACTTTTGTCGCCACTGTTGAAGCGATAATCGAAGCCGGAGCGATACCAGTGTGTGCAGAAATTGATGGCACATTAAACATGGATCCTGAATCATTAAAGTCGTTGATCACATCAAAAACTAAGGCCGTGATTGCAGTGCATATGCTCGGCACACCAGCTCGGCTGTTCGAGATTGATGATATTTGTCGAAAAAATAATCTCACGCTTATCGAGGATGCAGCGTGGGGATGCGGGGGCTCACTTGATGGCCGGCCGTTGGGCACTTGGGGTCAAATGGGAACCTACAGTTTTGATTTTGCAAAGACGATGACTACGGGTGAAGGTGGAATGATCGTGTTTCAAAACGAAAACGATTACAAATTCGCAGCAGCATGGCATGATCATGGGCATGAAAATAACCCGAGTGTGCCTCGTTGGGAAGACACTCGCGCAAGCAGTGGCTTCAACTTTCGGATGAATGAACTTCAGGGTGCCGTTGGGCTTGCCCAGTTAAAGAAACTTTCTCATGTCGTGACGATGCAACGCAAAAATCGCGATTCAATGTGGGCGTCAATAAAAAATCTTCCCGGAATTATCCCGCGCGAAGTTCCGGCTGGGTCTCACGAAACTGCTGATGCGTTAATTTTCAGTGTCGCCGATAATGTGACCGCTCTAAAATGTCGTGGCGCACTTTTGGCCGAAGGTCTTTCTACAAAAATTTTACCTGAGGCAGTCACCTGGCACTTTGCAGGAACATGGACGCATATGCCTGAACTCGTGGCACGACACGGAGGAGACCTGGGCAAAGCATTTGGTCCATCGCGAGCTCGACTTGAACGAGCAGTATCGCTACCAGTTGTCGTAAAAATGGATGAAACAGTTCCGGCAAGACTGCACACCGCACTATCAAAAGTTTTGAGCTAGCAGGACTATGACTCAGCCAATAATTTCAGTGATCGTCGCTGCATATAACCAAGAGCGATATTTGACACGATGCTTGCGATCGTTGCTTGCACAAAGTTT
>CAMCUE010000034.1 GCA_945878705.1 Ferrithrix thermotolerans DSM 19514
TTGCGTTCGGCTTCGAATCGTCTCGCTGACTTTCTGTGGATCAGTAGTTGCCAAAACAAAAACAACATGCTCAGGTGGTTCTTCAAGAGTTTTTAATAAAGCAGCTTCTGCAGGTTTAGTCAGCATGTGAACTTCGTCAAGAATAAAAACTCGATGTCGACCTGGGTTACCGAGTGCGGCTCGCTCAATTAGATCGCGCATATTTTCAACACCGTTGTTGCTCGCAGCATCTAGTTCAAGTACGTCATAACTTGATCCAACATCAATTGAAACACACGAATTACATTTTCCACATGGCTCGCCATCTTTTAACTTCTCGCAATTCAAAACCTTTGCCAAAATTCTTGCGGTAGAAGTTTTACCCGTTCCACGAGGACCAGAGAACAAATATGCCTGACCTTCACGATTATTGATCACCGCATTGCGCAGTGCTCGCACCACATGGTCTTGACCCTTCAACTGATCAAAGCGTCTTGGGCGATATCGGCGGTATAAAGACTGAGTTGCCATTTCGTAGCGAGCCTATCTATGGGGTGGTTGATGCATGAACAGGGGCTCAAATTAGTAATCTAGATACAGTTCTTATAGATGTCACCCACCGTTTTAACCGTATTGACCTGATAGTTAGGCATGGCTAGAAATTTGATCCACTCTTCCGCTCGCAATCGGCTTTTCGCTCTTATTTTTGTGGCGATCTGCGCAGTTGCTGGTTTTGGCACCACTAACGCCGGGGCGACGACTCAACCAAATGCAGTCCCAGGTACAAATGTCTTGACCTCTTCTAACCCCGCGGCAAATCAAGTTGTCTCGGGGTCGATCACACAATTGCAGCTCGTATTTAGAGATCCACTTGCATCTGCCGATACCGCTTCGCAAATGGGATTATCACTTGCATGCAGTGGAAATGTTGTCGGTTTAGGAGTGCCACAACTCGGCAACGATTTCAAAACTGTCTCGGCCGCCCTAACTCAAATTCCGCCGGCTGGACAATGTGTTGTCAGTTGGTCACTGCCACCACCCGACAAAAGCACCGGTTCGTTTACTTTCACTTCAAATGTTGTAACACAAACAACTCTCGCCAGCGTTGATGGTGTACCGATCACGGTTAACACAACGGCTGTTCCATTAATCGGTGAAACAATTGGTCAACAAGTATCTCGGCCGCGCGTCGGTGGAATAATCGGATTATTAAGAATTCTTGAATATCTATTGATGGCTTCGATATTTGGAGGGCTAGCACTTGTAATTACGGCGTGGCCAGAAGGCATAACTTATGAAGCCACGATTCGTCACCTCAGAAATTCTTGGATCGCTTGCGTCGTCATACTTTATTTAATTCTCACTCTAAGCACAATGCAAGAGGCGTCTAAAGGTTTCACCGCGTCACTTAGTCCACTTTCATGGTTAGGTTCACTGACCTCTGGAAGCGGAATTGTATTAATTCTTCGTTTCGCACTTGTTGTGTCGTGCGGTTGGGTTGCACTATTTCCAAGTCGCGCAAACGATCCCGCGCACCAGTTTGCTGCCGTTACTTTGCTCGTAACAATGATTGCCACTCTCGGATTCAGTCGACTTGGACAAGATGTTGCAATTTTTACTTATGTACTCGGAGCAATACATGCACTCGCGGTGGCTTATTGGGTTGGCGGTTTGATTCTACTTTTACGAGTAATCCTGATCGGACCAGGAGAAGAAGATCTTGTCAATGCGATGTATGCATTTTCGAAACATACGGTTCTTGCCTTTGGTGTCACTATGTTTACTGGACTGCTGCAAATTTATTTGCTTGATAGCTCATCAATCCTTACGAGTGGTCACGGACGACTCGGCGTTCTGAAAATTGCGGCAACCATCGGCATGCTGTTTATCACAATCGGTTTTAAAATGTTTGCTCAACAACATTTCGCTGAACCTACTCAACTCACTGGCCGCATAGCAGTGCGGCTTCGTCGCGCAATTTCATTTGAACTTGGTTTTGCTGTTATTGCGTTGATGATTACTTCTTGGATGGTTGCCACTCAGCCGCCGAAAGCTGTCGCACAGGTCAGTGCACCAACTGCGAATTATGTATTCCGCGAAGAACTAAAAAATGAAAGATTCCGTGTTGTTATTTCCTTGACACCTGGGCTCACAGGCATCAATGCGATGCGGATTGAATTAATTGAGCCCAATCGAATAAATAATTTCGCCGTCAAATTAATCCCTCAAGCAGTTGGCTACAGCGGTATCCAAATCAATGTTCCTTTAACGCAACGAGGCGCGGCAATTATTGCTGGTGACGGCACACTGGTACTCAATACTCCGGGCGTCTGGAATATCTTGATCTCTGGCACAACTACTACTGGCGAACTCACACCACTTTCAACATCCATCGCGGTCACTCAAGCATCAGAAGCAACGACTGTCACAACTTTGCCTGGCACTGCAATAATTCCGAGTGCAACATCGCTCCCGACCGTAATCACCGTGCCGACAGCAGTGCCAACAACAGCCACCGTGCCGACCGTGATTTCGGTGCCCACAACCGGTGGCGGTTGAAATATAAAATAACCGCTCAGCGACTCGCTTGTCGGGCAGTATCGTTTATCTAATGGTCAGCAACTCAATGGATGACAAACTTGCCGACCTCAAGGCTCGCAAACTTGCGGCATTCTCTGCCGGCTCAGAGCGTTCAATAGAACGCCAGCACGAAAAAGGCAAACTTCTTGCTCGCGAACGAATTGAGATTCTGCTCGACGAAGGAAGTTTTCACGAACTCGATCTGCTCGCACGACATCGTGCGCAAGCCGCTGGTCTAGAAGAGCACCCTTACACCGATGGCGTGATCACGGGCTGGGGCACGATTGATGGTCGGAAAATTTTCGTATTCAGTCAAGACTTCACGGTGTTTGGTGGTGCACTCGGTGAAGTTTTCGCCGAGAAAATTCACAAGTTAATGGATCTTGCGCTGAAAGTCGGCGCGCCGCTGATCGGTCTCAACGATGGTGCCGGAGCAAGAATTCAAGAGGGTGTTGTATCGCTTGCTAGTTACGGTGGAATTTTTCATCGCAATGTGCAGGCATCTGGAGTGATCCCACAAATCAGTGTTGTGCTTGGGCCGTGTGCCGGTGGTGCGGTTTATTCGCCGGCGATGACTGACTTTATTTTCATGGTGCGCGAAACCAGCCACATGTTTATCACTGGACCAGATGTTGTTAAAACAGTTACTGGCGAAGATGTGACACTTGAAGAACTCGGTGGCGCAATGAGTCATGCTTCCAAGAGTGGTGTCGCAACTTTCGTTTCTTCAGACGAGAAAGCGTGTCTCGAAGATGTTCGCTATCTGCTTTCTTTTTTACCGCAGAACAACATGGCCGAAGCGCCATCTATTGCGCCAACAGATGACCCACTTCGTCAGTGCGAATCATTGCGCACGATTTTGCCTGAATCGGCGAACCAACCATACGACATGAAAAAAGTGATTTCAGAAGTCGTTGACGATGGAGAGTTTTTCGAATACTTTCCACACTGGGCAAAAAGTATCGTTTGCGGTTTCTCACGACTAGATGGCAAGACCGTTGGCATTGTCGGCAATCAGCCGATGATTTTGGCAGGTGTACTTGATATCGAGTCCAGCGAAAAAGCAGCGCGGTTTGTGCGAACTTGCGACGCATTTAATATTCCATTAATTACTTTTGTTGATGTGCCTGGTTTCTTGCCAGGTGTTGATCAAGAATATGGCGGCATTATTCGCCACGGCGCGAAACTGCTTTACGCGTATTGCGAAGCAACCGTGCCACGGATTCAAGTCATCACCCGCAAAGCGTACGGTGGCGCATATGTCGTGATGAATTCAAAATCAATTGGTGCGGACCTTGCATATGCATGGCCGACTGCCGAACTGGCCGTGATGGGCCCCCAAGGCGCAGTTGAAATTGTTTATCGTCGAGAGTTGCAGCAGGCTGCAAACCCTGCCGAGCGTCGTAAAGAACTCGTTGCTGAATACGGAGCAAAATATGCAAACCCATACGCTGCCGCCGAGCGCGGATATATCGACGATGTGATTGACCCAGCCGAAACACGCAGCAAACTTATTGCTGGCTTAAAAATGCTGCAATCAAAACGCGAAGATCTGCCGCGCCGCAAACACGGCAACATGCCACTATAAAGATGCAGAATTCAGTTTCGCCTTCGCCTTCAGCAGATGAGGCTGTCGCAATTAGTACTGCTCTCGAATTGCTCTGGCCGAAACCTCAGCCAATTGCTTCGACAACAGTGCAAACATCTTGGCGATTCAGCGGTCGCTCATGGACTAACTCAGCAATCGCTCGCCGTAGTCGACCAAATTAATTAAAATTCAAAATGTCGGCGCCGCTAAGAGATTTGCGGGTTATTGATTTATCAACGGTTTTAGCCGGACCAAATTGCGCAAGATACTTCGCTGATTTTGGCGCGGATGTAATCAAGATTGAAAAACCTGGCGTTGGCGACAGTTTGCGCGGCATGGCGTGGCGTGATCCGCGCGATGGCACTGGCTTGTGGTGGAAACTTGTCAACCGCAACAAACGAAATATCGCACTCGACTTGAAACTCGACACAGACCGAGAACTATTTTTAAAACTAATCGATGATGCCAATGTTTTAGTCGAGAACTTTCGACCAGGCACTCTTGAGCGACTTGGTATCGGTCCCGAAGTTTTATTAAAGCGCAACGCAAGTTTGGTAATCACACGCGTTTCAGGTTTTGGACAAACAGGCCCCTATAAAGACCGACCAGGTTTTGCATCAATTGCCGAATCAATGTCTGGGCTGGCTGCAATCAGCGGCGAACCCGACGGCCCGCCGATGTTGCCACCAATTGCATTGACCGACGAAGTCACTGGCGTTGTTGCGGCTTTTGCGACAATGGTCGCACTGCACAGCAAAGTCGGTCAAGTCGTTGATGTCAACTTGTTAGAGACAATGTTTCAAATAATGGGACCATTAATTTCACTATTCATGCTGACCGGTGAACAACAACCCCGACTTGGTTCACAGTTGCCGTATACGGTGCCACGCGGCGTCTATCAATGCAGCGACAATAAATGGGTCGGTGTGTCTGCAAGTTCGGACACAGTTGCAGCGCGAGTTGTTGAAGTTCTTGGGTGTGCTGGCGATCAGCGATTCACAACTTTTGCCAGCCGAGTAGAAAACCGTGAAGCGTTAAACGACATGATGATCAAGTTTTGTGCACAGCGCGACAGCCACACTGTGTTGCAAATATTCACCGATGCCCAAGCCGCAATTGGGCCAGTCTTATCAATGGCCGAAATATCAAGTGATCCACATTTTGCGGCGCGTCAAGCAATCAAAATGGTTGGCACAACACCGATGCAAGGCTTGCTCGCTTCGTTATCGGGCACGCCGGGTGAACTACGGTGGGAAGGCCGAACACTTGATGCTGACGGTGCTGAGATTCGAAAAAATCTTTGGGGCTCTAATAACTAGAAAGAACGGTCAGTAAATGAAACCTTGGTCACGCGGTGCAAAAGTTTTAGCACTCACGTCCGTTGGCGTGATGTTGGTTTCGCTAGATATCAGTATCGTCAATGTTGCGTTCGGCGCATTTGTTAAACAATGGCCCGAAAGTCGTCGAACTTTGACTTGGGTTTTCTCGGCTTACAACATTGCATATGCTGCAGGTTTGTTAACTGCGGGTCGCCTCGCCGATGCATTCGGTCGTAAGCGTGCGTTTCTTGGTGGCTTAATGATTTTTATGCTCGGCTCAATTCTTTGTGCTGCCTCTCCGACCGCATTGTTAATGGTTATCGCGAGAATAATTCAGGCGATCGGTGGAGCAATCCTCACACCTGCATCACTGGCACTCGTGTTGCCAGAGTTCGCGGTTGAAAAACGCTCAGCGGCGATTGGCGTCTGGGGTGCTGTTGGCGGTTTGTCAGCAGCCAGTGGTCCGATGATCGGTGGAGTTCTGGTCGACAATTTCGGATGGCACTCGGTGTTTCTCGTTAATATTCCGTTCTGTTTAGTTGCGTTTTTCGTAGGGTTGAAGTTGTTGCATGAATCGCGCGACGAAACTGCGCCGCGCACGGTTGATTATTTCGGCGCACTACTTGTCGTATTCGGTGTCGGATTACTCACTTTGATGATTGTGCAAAGTGACGAGTGGGGATGGATTTCAAGTCGCTCGTCTATTATTTCTGCGGCGTCATTTATTTTGCTTGCAACTTTCGTAATCCGTTGCAACCGAGTTGCTCACCCTGTGCTCGACTTACGGTTATTTAAATTACCCTTCGTCACAGCAGCAGCAATCAGCGGTTTGGTTTTTCGAATGGGTTTCTTTTCAATGATTTTCATCAATACACAATGGCTACAAACAGTGTGGCATTACAGCCCGTCACTTTCTGGTTTGGCTGGGGCACCAGGGCCGTTTGCCGCGGCAATAGTTGCCGCACCAGCCGGAAAACTTGGTAGCCGAATTGGTCATGGCAAAGTAGTCGCATCTGGTGCGTTAATTATGAGCATCGGAATCTTGTGGATGAATCTCCAAATCAAACCAGAAATTCACTACTGGGATATGTTCTTCCCAACAATTGTTTTTGTCGGTATCGGTGTTGGTTTATGTATTTCAACACTCACAAGTTCGGCCACTGCATATTTGCCACAACCAAGATTGGCAATGGGATCTGCGCTAAGCAACACTGCCGGACAGATAGGCGCGGCACTTGGAGTTGCGTTAGTTAGTTCAATGCTTGTTGCTGCTGCAAAAACCGAAGACCCAATATCTGGTTTTCATCACGCGTGGTTTTTGATGAGTGCTGTAATTTTGCTCTCAGGAATCACGATGATAACTCTGTACCGCAAACCCACTGCCGAACAACTCGCCCAAGCAATTTAATTCAGCGCGATAGCTCCATCAACTTGTAAAAATGCGTTTTACTTTGCCACGCCGACGGGGCAAGTTACTCCAGTTCCACCGATGCCACAATAACCACTTGGGTTCTTGGCTAAATATTGCTGGTGATATTCCTCGGCATAAAAAAACTTAGGTGATGTCTTAATTTCGGTGGTGATTTTGCCAAAGCCGGCCTCGGTTAAGCGTTTCTGAAAAATATCGCGAGTAGAAAGCGCGAGCGCTTGTTGGTCGTCACTCGTCAAATAAATTGCACTTCGATATTGCGTGCCAATGTCATTGCCTTGACGCATACCTTGTGTCGGATCATGTGACTCCCAAAACACTTGCAACAACTTCTCGTACGAAATTTTTGCTGAGTCAAACACCACTAGCACTACTTCGGCGTGCATCGTGTCGCCATTACAAACTTCGCGGTAACTCGGATCTTGGGTCGCGCCTCCGCTATAACCAACGGCGGTCGAGTAAACACCGTCTAGTTGCCAAAACTTGCGCTCAGCGCCCCAAAAACATCCGAGACCAAAAACAGCTGTTTGCATTGAGTCTGGCCACGGCGCAACCATTGAATTACCAAGGACAAAGTGCGAAGTGCTCATAACGTAATGATATTAGATACTTATGTCGCTAAATGAACTTGAACCCCGATTATTTTTAGAATCGGATATCGATGCTGCACTTGAGTTAAATAATCTCAATACACCGGCTGTCGGAGAACTTGATCGCGTACAACTTCAATTTCTAGTTGACCATTCGCTTTATTCTTTTGCAATTGGCGCCGATACGTTGCACGCATTTTGTATAACTTTCGCGCCTGGCGCACCGTATACGAGCGTTAACTATCAATGGTTTTCACAAAATTATTCAGATTTTGTTTACCTAGACCGCATTGTTGTCAGTGAGAATATGCGCAATCAAACACTTGGTGAAAAACTTTATTTGGCCGTCGAACAGCGAATGATTAAAGATCGCTGTGCGCCAATTCTCACTTGCGAGGTCAACTTAAACCCCCCAAATCATGGCTCAATTAGATTTCATAACCGCATCGGATTTCATGAAGTTGGACAACAAGAATCTAAACCAGGGCTTACGGTTAGCCTGCTGTCGAAACAAATTTCATGACTCTAGACCTCACTAAAAAAATCCGACCTTCGGCAGGACTTATTTGGGGCGTTATATGTTTACTGGCAATCTTCAAATTTGCTTCAATTTCTAAAGATCGCACATTTCAATATGACGAATGGAACTTCGTTATGAATCGGTGGCAGTTCAACCCGGACACTTTTTTGCAACCACACAACTCGCATCTTTCGTTGTTTCCCGCGACAATCTATTGGGCGCTTTTTCACATTGTCGGGTTAAGTCACTATGGCGTCTACCAAATGATTGGTTATCTCTCACACATTTTAGTTGCATCAGTGTTTGTAGTCCTCGTGAAAACTCGTCTTGGCGAAACTTCTGCAATCGCCCTCGGAACTGCAATATTATTTTTGGGAGCCGGCGCCGAGAACATCCTTTGGCCATTTCAGATCGGCAGCATGTTTAGTCTTGCTGGCTATTTATTAGCAATTTATTTTCTTAAAAACACCATAAATAAAAATCAACTTTTAGCAATGCTGGCTTTGATGCTTTCACTCGGTAGCGGTGGCCTAGGTGTCGCCGCAGTAGCTGCAGTAGCAATTGAAATCCTGATTTCGCAACGAGTCCATAAGTCGTGGTGGGTCGTGGTTGCGCCAACCGCCATATGGCTAATTTGGTATTCGCAATACGGAATAAGTGACATTAGATCCGACAATTTCAGTGTCGCTTTGCGCTATGTCAACGAATCTTTTGCTTCTTCTTTAAGTGAAATCTTTGGGCTCTCAATTGGTTGGGGATTTATTTTCGAAATATTATTTGTTTCAACAATTATTTATTTTACTTACGTTAAAAAAATAGTTACACCGAGATTAGTTGGTTTGCTGACTATGTTGCTCGTTAATTGGTGTTTCACTGCGCTATCCAGGGCGCAAAATTGGGCTCCGCAATCAAGCAGGTATTTATATTTATCGATACCGATAATTTTTTTGATTTGCGTCGAACTTTCAAAAAGTCTGCCTCGGCCACAACTAAATGTTGCTGTAGTTATTATTTCAATTTGGTCAATTACAGCAGGATGGGCACAGTTTGAATCACACGCAAGTTGGCTAAGAGATTGGTCATCTGATGTCCGTGCCGAACTGAGTGTTCTTGAGTCACGTCGTCATTTTGTTGATCGCGATTATCAACCCGACCCAATTCGGGCCCCGGATATCATTACCAACAAATATTTTGCAGCACTGCGCGAACTTAAGTCCTCCCCTGCACTTGACATGGCCGAACTTCGAACATCCTCTGCTGC
>CAMCUE010000035.1 GCA_945878705.1 Ferrithrix thermotolerans DSM 19514
TCTTCGAAATTACTGGACCAAAAAACGTTCCCTCAGAAGTAGTGCCTGGTTTAAAAGTGATGATCGGAGCGCCAAGATCTTTGCCTGCTCGTGAAATTGCCAAGTCAGTCTCGAAACGAATTATCGGTGTATGCGTTTCGTCATCGTAAGCATCGGCCCATTGTGTCGGTAGTGATTGGCTCTGTAATATTTCTGTCAGAACTTGATGTGGGTTCGTATCTGAACCTTGACGCTTTTTTAAATTATGAAATGATGTGCCAAACGCAGTATAAAACTTTCTTACACCCTCGTTACCTTCAGCCGCACGAGCAGCGCTGGCGACACGCAAAGTAGCCAGACCAAAATTATGAATAACTTTGTGATACTCATCGTCGGGTGCATAGCCGCGATCACCATTGACCATTGCCAGTGATAAAAACTTCCACGACACTTCGTATTTTCGAATGCTCACAACTTCTGTCACCCAACGCGAAGTCGCCCAAGCCCACGGACAACCTGGATCAAAGAAAAACTCAAGATCTGCCACAACGACAGATTAGACGCTTCAGACGCGCTCAACCTCTTTGAGTTCGTAGGTCTCAATGACATCACCGGGCTTTAGATCTTGGAAGTCAGTCAAACTTATGCCACACTCAAAACCTTCACGGACTTCACGAACATCATCTTTGAAGCGGCGCAATGTATTGATATTGCCCTTCCAAATGATTGTTCCGTCGCGCAAGAATCGAACTTTCGATCCACGAGTAATTACACCCGAAGTTACCGAACATCCTGCAACTGATCCAACCTTTGGTGCCTTGAAAATCTCACGAACTTCGGCTTCGCCAGTCACAACTTCAATAAATTCTGGGGCGAGCATTCCCTTCATCGCCTTCTCAACATCTTCAAGAAGCTTGTAGATAATTTCGTAAGTTCGAATCTCTACATTCTCTTTTTCGGCCAATTCGCGAATCTTGCGATCAGGACGAACATTGAAGCCAATCAAAGTTGCATTCGTTGCAGCCGCCAACGAAATGTCGTTTTCGGTTATTGAGCCAACACCACGGTGAACGAACGCGGCACGCACATCGTCACGCTCAAGTTTGCGCAAACTCTCAGTTACTGCTTCAAGTGATCCATGCACATCGGCTTTGACGATCACGTTCAGTGTTGCGACTTCGCCAGCCTGAATCTGTGTGAAGATATCTTCAAGTTTCACTCCGCGCTGAACACGAGCATCGCCCCGTTGGTTCATCGTGCGATATCGCTGCTCACGTGCAGCAGCAACAGTTCTCGCCGTGCGCTCATCGGGTGCTGATCTAAATTCTTCACCCGCACCAGGAACCGCAGACAACCCGAGAACTTGCACCGGCGAAGAAGGACCTGCTTGTTTCACTTGCTCGCCACGATCGTTAATTAATGCGCGAACTTTGCCCCAAGCAGCACCAGCAACAATTGGGTCGCCAACTTTGAGCATTCCCTTATCAACCAAAATTGTCACCACTGGCCCACGACCAATATCGAGTTGTGCTTCAAGTACAACACCCTTCGCGCGACCTGTTGGGTTCGCAGTCAGTTCTTCAAGTTCGGCGACAACATTTAATTGCTCAAGCAAGTCGTCAACGCCAAGTCCGCTCTGCGCTGACATCTCAACCACGATCGTGTCGCCACCCCACGCTTCTGGTGTTAGCTGTTGTTCTGCAAGCCCCGAAAGCACGCGCTGAACATCTGCATTATCTTTATCGATTTTGTTAAGCGCTACAACAATCGGCACTTCAGCAACTCGAGCGTGATTAATCGCTTCAATTGTTTGTGGCATCACACCGTCGTCTGCTGCAACAACCAACACAACGATGTCGGTGACCCCTGCACCACGAGCCCGCATTTTTGTAAATGCAGCGTGACCAGGGGTGTCAATGAAAGTAATTAGTTTGCCACTCTTTTCAATTTGATATGCACCGATGTGTTGAGTTATTCCACCAGCTTCGCCAGAGACAACATTGGCATTGCGAATCTTGTCAAGCAGAGTTGTTTTGCCGTGGTCAACATGCCCCATGATCGTGATAATCGGCGGACGAGTCTCTTGTAATTCAGGGTCATCGTCGTCTGAGTCATCAAACATTGCTTGCAATTCAAGTTCTTCTTGCTGACCCGGATCTACGAGAAGAATCTCGGCTCCAATTTCGAGTGCGAAGAGTTCCATTTGTTCGTCAACAAGTGTCATCGTTGCGGTGACCATTTCACCGTGCTCAAGCAGAAAGCGAACAACATCAGCCGGTGTGCGATTTAATTTTGGCGCGAACTCTTGTGAAGAACCTCCGCGCTCAATTACGACGATGCCTTCAGGAACTGGACTTGCGCTCGGCGTATAACTTGTTGGCGTCTGCGGAAGTTGCTCTTCAAATTCTTGACGACGCTGACCACGAGTTTTTTTACGCGGACCACGACGTTGACCGCCGCCAGGACCACGACCTGCTGCTGGACGACCACCCGGACCAGTTGGACTACTTCGACCAAGTGCGGTTCCGCGTCCACCAGTTGGCGCACCCGGACGACCGCCGACACCAGTAGGTCGACTGCCAGGAGCCGAACGATCAGGAGAAGTGCGACCACCCGAACCAGCAGGACCACGACCAAGTTGTGACGCAGGAATTCGACCAGTGCGTGCATTCGTTGATGGAGCAGAACTACGAGGCGCTGAGCGATTGAACGGCGGACGAGTTACTCCACCTTCTGGGCGACGCGGAATCGGTGGTGGTGGAATCGGACGCGACGAACCTGGTGGCGGCGGAATCGGACGCGCACCTGGTGTTGCTGGGCGAGCAGGTTGACCTGGCACGGTCGGGACATTCGGAACTGTTGGAACTGTTGGAGCAGTCGGTGCAATGCGTGCTGCCGGCGCTGGTTGTGCAACGGGTCGAACTGGTTCTGGTTGCAACGGTTGAATTTGTCGAACCGGTTGATTCGAAGCAGTACTAGTTGGTGCAGTTGCTCGATGTGGCTGAGCGGATGAAACTACACGGCTTGTTGAAGTTTCGGTCTCACCTACTACAACTGGTACGGAAGCCACGACTGGCTGTTGTACATCAACCGGTACTACTTCAACATCGTCAACTTTTGATGTGCCAGCAACTTTTTTTGCTCCAGCAACCTTCTTGGCGCCGGCAACTTTCTTCGCACCAGCAACTTTTTTAACAGCAGCCTTTTTGACTGGTTTTTCCGAGACATCTTCTGGTTGAGTTGGGCGGGTCAGGCCTTCTCGATCGGCTCGCACACGAATTCGATCTGCCTGGGCGTCAATAACTGTTGAGGATGGACCCTTCACACCGATGCCAAGTTTTCCGCTGAGGTCAATAACCTCAGCGTTTGTCATTCCGAGTTCTTTGGCGATCTCGTGAACGCGTTTAGCCTTTGGCAAGGTGCTTAGCCTTTCGATTCTTCTGTTGACGCACCAGATTGCGCGGCAACTTGTTCTTGACTGAGAATTGACCCATCGGCCGCATGCCACTCCATAGCGCCAGAATCTGTATTCGTCTTCCATTCACCTTCGGCATATACCGATTCTGGGACTGTCTCAACAGAGCGACGAACAACGGCATTGCCATCAGCAGCCGCTTCTGACTCGCTCTTGATATCGAGGCGAACACCGGTCAGTCGCGCCGCAAGCGTTGCGTTTACACCCATCTTGCCGATCGCCAGCGACAATTGAAAGTCAGGCACGATTACATCGGCTTGAGTTTCGTCTGCACTTAAACGAACTTCAGTAACTTTTGCTGGTGACATTGCTTTAGCGATGAAATCACGCTTATCTTCGCTGAATGGAATGATGTCAACTTTTTCTCCGCGCAGTTCATTAACAACCATGCGCACGCGACCACCACGAGCACCAACGCAAGCACCGACCGGATCAATTGCCTTGTCATTTGACCACACTGCAATTTTCGTGCGTTGACCCGGTTCACGAGCACACGATTTAATCTCAACGATTCGATCGGCAATCTCAGGTACTTCCATTTCGAATAGTCGCATAATCAAACCTGGGTGAGTGCGACTGACCACAATTTGCGGACCCTTTGGAGTGCGACGCACTTCAACGATGTATGCCTTGAGTCGAGCATTCGGTTCGCGTGTTTCTCCGAGTACTTGCTCTGCTTGTGGCAGTAATGCCTCAACACGACCCAAATCAAGCAGCGTGTATCGAGTGTCGGTCTTTTGAACTGTTCCTGAAACTATGTCGCCTTCACGGTTCGCATACTCTTCAAACTTGCGTTCACGCTCTACTTCACGAATTCGTTGACTCATTACTTGACGGAAAGTCACCGCGGCGATTCGACCGAGTTCGTCTTTCTTCGGTGTGTCATCGCGTTCGTTAATCCATTCACCGTCGTCATTTACGTCGTATGCCGTAAAAGTAATATCCATGTTGTCTGGGTTTACCCCGACGATTACTTCTTCTGCCGCGCCTGGTCGCTTCTTATACGCCGTTGCTAGTGCTTCTACGAGTACTTGCAATAGCGCGTCAATAGTGATTCCACGATCTGCTGCGAGCATGCGCAGCGCTTCTGACATGTCCAAGTTGCTCATGATGCTTTGGCCTCCGTTGTAGTAGCGAATTTTTTCTTTGAGTGGCGAGCTTCTTCCTTTGAAGTCGGCTTCCATTCGAAAACTGTTCGAGCGCGATCGATCATCGCGTAATTAATTGCGATTTCGACATCACTTGCATTACGGACAGTGATTTCGCGATCGTCAGCACTAACCAGCAGACCTTGCACACGGCGCTCATTGCTATTTTCAAGCGGTGCGGTCAATCGCACACTGATAACTTTGTTGACCTCGCGAACATAGTGCCGCGGCAAACGCAAGTTGCGTTCGAGACCTGGGCTCGTCACTTCAAGTGTGTAGCGACCTGGCACCGGCTCTGAATGATCAAACTCTTTTGAGATAAGCCGAGTGAGCACACCAATTTTTTCGAGATTAACACCCGCAGGTTGACCATCTTCGCCCAGTAAGCCAGGTTTTGTGTCTACGACAACTCGCACAACACCACTGTTAAATTCGAGGTCATAGAGGTCAAGGCCGAGATCGCTAACAATCGGTGTGACAAGTTCGCTGATGCGTGTGACTATCACATTCATGCCAGCACTTTCAATTGAACTCGTGGCCATTAGATATCTCTCCTTTCTCGTAATAACACTGCTAAATCGCCATCAAATAGCCTCTTTTACTGTCAAAAAAGACACCCGATAGAGAACAAAAGGCGTGGGCCTAAACCCACGCCTTCGGTTCAATGAACTTTTAGGTCGCCTTAAGTATAGGGGCGCGGAACTAAAGTTTAAGACGGCGCTAATTCACGCGCCGCCAAGTGAGGGCTCGTGATTTTGCGGATGTCAACAATGTTTTTAAGGACATTACGCGATGACCCAGTTGACGCCGAGGTGCCAAGTCATCGCCTCTTGGTTCGAGCAGGGTATATTCGTCGCGCTTCGCCTGGCGGATATACATGGTTGCCACTTGGTTTACGAACATTGAATCGAGTTGAAACCATCGTCCGCGAAGAAATGGATGCGATCGGCGCCCAAGAAGTGCATTTTCCTGCGATGTTGCCACGCGAACCTTACGAAATAACTGGTCGGTGGACAGACTATGGCCCGAATTTATTTCGCTTACAGGACCGACGCGGTGTCGATTATCTACTTGGTCCAACTCACGAAGAAATGTTCACACTTTTAGTAAAGGATCTTTACAGCAGTTACAAAGATCTTCCGCTGTGGCTGTACCAAATTCAAACTAAGTTTCGCGATGAGGCTCGCCCACGCGCAGGTCTGTTGCGTGGACGCGAATTCTTGATGAAAGATTCATACAGTTTCGATCTGGACGACGAAGGTTTGCAGCGCAGTTACGACGCACATCGGGCCGCATATTTACGAACCTTTGACAGACTGGGTTTGCCATATGCGGTTGTCTCGGCGATGTCTGGAGCAATGGGTGGATCGGCTTCTGAAGAGTTCTTGTTTCCGTGTGATTCTGGTGAAGACACATTCGTCAGTTGCACAAAGTGCGACTACTCGGCCAATACCGAAGCAGTTCGAGTCGGCGAACCAGCCAAGATTGATTACTCGAATCTTGGCGCGGCTGTTGTGCACGACACGCCGGCTACACCGACGATCGCTACTTTGGTTGATTTATTCAACACTCGATCTGATTTAAAGCGCGCCGATCGTCAGTGGATGGCGGCCGACACTCTAAAAAATGTCATCGTCAATTTGCGTTATCCAGATGGTCGCCTTGAACCTCTCGCAGTTGGTGTGCCAGGTGATCGTGATGTCGATACCAAGCGTCTTGAAGCACAAGTCTCGCCAGCCGAAATCGTTGAGTTCACGGAAGCAGATTTCACTGCGAACAAGTATCTCGTCAAGGGCTACATCGGGCCGCAATCACTCGGGTTAAAAAATTCAAGTGGTATCAAATATTTGCTCGACCGCAGCATTTCAATTGGTGGCGCGTGGATAACTGGTGCCAATGCGCCAGGTCGACATGTTTCAGGTCTCGTTTACGGTCGTGATTTCGCAAGCGACGGCGTAATCGATGCCGCTGATGTTCGTGACGGTGACGCATGTCCAAAATGCAACGCAAAGTTAGGAATTCGCCGCGGCATTGAGATCGGTCACGTGTTTCAACTGGGTCGCAAATACGCCGAAGCACTCGGGCTCACTGTGCTCGACCAAAACGGAAAATCACAAGTCGTCACCATGGGTTCTTACGGCATTGGAGTCTCGCGAGCAGTTGCAGCAATCGCCGAAGCGAACCACGATGAGATTGGACTGAAGTGGCCGTCTGCTGTTTCGCCTACAGATGTTCACATTGTTGTTGCCGGAAAACCCGGTGATGAAACCTCAACTGTTGGCGAAGCACTCGCAACTGCTCTGCACGATCAAAACATGACTGTGTTACTTGATGATCGCAAAGGTGTTTCGCCAGGTGTCAAATTTAAAGATGCTGAACTTATCGGCACCCCGCGAATAGTGATCGCTGGTCGTGGTGTGGCGACGGGAGTTGTTGAAGTTCGCAATCGCCGTGCCGGAATTTCGGGCGATGTCGCAATAGTTGATGCCGCGAATCATATTGTTGCAATGCCGATAATTTAACGAAGCGTGTAACGAAAATGCCTGCAATTCTTAACCCTGCAATAAAACACTACGAATGGGGCGACATCGCTGCGTTGCCAGACCTCCTAGGTTTACCACGCGACAATAAACCCTGGGCTGAACTTTGGTTCGGCACACATCCAGATGGGCCGTCAACTTTAGAAACTGGCAACGGCATCGCACCATTAAAAAATGTCACTGGCGATCTCTCGTTCTTATTGAAACTAATTGCAGTCGCAAAACCACTGTCGTTACAAACTCACCCAAATACCGTTCAGGCACTCGCTGGTTTTAATCGTGAGAACAGTCTTGGCGTCAGTCGCACCGCAACAAATCGCATCTATAAAGATGAGGCTGCCAAGCCAGAGTTGCTCTGTGCAATTTCCGAATTTCAAATGCTGTGCGGCTTTGCACCCGTAGGTGAATCGCTTGCACGCGCCGAGCAAAACGGCTGGCACGAAATAGCCGAACAATTGCAATCAAACGGATTAGAAGCAACCGTGCGATGGGCGCTCAATGAAACATCGAAGCCAAATATTAAGAATCTTCCACAACATCTTCAAACGCTTGCATCTTTGTATCCAAATAGTGGTGGCGTGATAGTTGCGTTATTAATGAATCATGTTGTCTTAAAACCTGGTGACGCGATTTATCTTGAGCCTGGCAATGTGCATTCGTACTTGGGTGGCATGGCTGTCGAAGTAATGACGAGTAGCGACAATGTGATGCGTGCTGCTTTTACGACAAAGCACATTGACATTGATGAATTTTTTGCAACAGCAAACTTCATTCCTCAAGCAACAAGATCTGTTACTCCCCCAACGAGCTCGAACCCTGTTTCAAGATTTCAGATTCCGAGTGCACCGTTCAGCGTCGAACGTTGGCATGTAACAAGTGGCATATCTATTACCGCTGAGCACGAGGTAGAGATATACCTATGTGTTCAGGGGCAATCTGGAGATTTGCGACAAGGTCAAGCCTGCGTGTTGCGTCGCGGTGAAAATTTGAATCTCGCCGAGTCATCACTCGTGTTTCGAGTCTGGGGAGATCCGACTAACTAATGTTTCGAATTAGTAACAAAAGACGATTAGCTCAACGACTTGTTTTGATTTCAGTTGCTTTTGCTATCACTCTTGGCGCTGGTAGTAGCACGCCATTTACTGTTGGTACGAGCCCGTCACTTTTAATTCTCGGAGACAGCATCACTTGGGGCACTGATTATTTCGCCAAGGCCCAAAAACTCGTTGCCGGTGATGGCCAATGGGTGAATGTCGTTGTTGACGGGCAATACTCTCGCCGAGTTGCGTTTCCGACTCCGAACACTTCTATTCGAATGTCAGGGGTCAAGAGTTATTTAAAACTCAAATCAGCGGGACTGAACCCCGATGCAGTAATTGTTGCGCTCGGCAGCAACGATGTTGCGCTCGAAACAAAAGTCGAAGTTTACGAAAAGATTATCCGCGATTTAATGAACACGATCGGCAACGTTCCTGTCACTTGGCTGACTGTTAATCGAAGAGACACCAAGGCGATCTTTGCAAGAAGTGTTGTTTTCAATACCGTTCTCGTGAAACTCACTTCCGAATATCCAAATCTGGTTCTCTCAGATTGGTCTGCAATAATTAACGACAATCCGAAGTTGATGTCTTGGGATAAAGTTCATCTCACGCCAACTGGATATGCGATTCGCGCAAAGTCATACCAATCGCTCGCACGAGACTCATATGAGCGATATTGGATTGCCACTGCGCCGACAACTACAACTACATTGCCAGCCGAGACAACTACAACCACAACGATTGTTACGACCACTGCGACGACCTTGCCAGCCGTGACGACGACTATTATCGCCGCAACAACAACGGTTCTGCCAACAACAACAGTTCCAGCATCTTCGCCGTAGTAGCCAATGTCATTCTGTGAACTCAGATAAGTTCTTTATATCGTCGGGGCGATCTTGCTGAAAGACAGATAGCAGACAACTCTTTGGTCTGACTATCAAGCGATGCTAACCTCTGACGAAACAAATTTGAACGGTCACAAC
>CAMCUE010000036.1 GCA_945878705.1 Ferrithrix thermotolerans DSM 19514
TCCCATTCGCTGCGCTTTCCTGCTTTGGCATGGCGCACTATAAAAAGAGTCACGCGCAAAATGTAACTTGTTTTTTTGATTGATGCTGTTTTGAGGCAAGATTTAAGGCACAATTGCACGATGGGATTCTTTGATCGAAATCGTGACGAACTAGCGGCAAAAGGTTTTGATCAGTCGCGTTTGCCGCCAGGGCAATATTTGACCGATCGGTTTCCGGTACTTCATGTTGGCGATGTGCCAAGTTACAAACCGGGCGAGTGGAGTCTGACTATTGATGGTTTGGTTGAAAAGCCATTCACCTTGTCATTTGATGAGTTGCGCGCGTTGCCAGCGACAGAAATTACAACTGATATTCATTGCGTCACCAAGTGGTCAAAGTTTGACACGCACTGGGCCGGCGTGCGCGTGCGCGATTTATTTGACTCAGCGAAAATTTCAAACGAGGCAACTCATGTGATGGGCCACGCCGAATTTGGTTACACCGCAAACATGCCACTAGCCGACATCATGCGTGACGACTCACTAGTTGTTTACGCTTACGACGATAAAGATATTGAGCCGATTCACGGCGGGCCAGTGCGACTTTTAATTCCACAATTATATTTTTGGAAATCTCCGAAGTGGTTGCGTCGACTAGAGCTTTGCGACGCCGACGCACCAGGTTTTTGGGAGCAGAATGGTTATCACATGTATGGTGACCCATTTCTAGAACAGCGATTTTGGGGCGACTAAATTTTTTGGTTTATTTCCTAGTTAAACAGTTGTTGCGCAAAAAGTATCACCCATCGGCAAAGACGATGAGAGTTCAGGATTCGTGTCTCCGTATAGTGCGGTCAACATTCCTTTGACCATTCCGCGATCAACAGCACAAATGACTGGGTGCTCAATTGCCAAATCACCAAACGGGCAATGATTATTTACGATTCGCAATTGATTGTTGCGCTGATCGGTGTGAGCGGCAAAACCATGTGCAGTTAATGCATCAGCAACTGCTTGCATCGCTGAACGCAATGATCTCTGAGTCGTTGCAATGTCGTAACCCTTGAGATTGGTTGCCATCGCCCGACCATATTGCTGACCAACTTCTTCTGCCATCACTGTTGCTTCTTGCGGTGAAAGCAAAGTTAAGGCCTTGCCCAAAAGCGAAAGCACGAGGTCATCACTTCTAACCGGAAACTCGAGAGATTGATCTGGATTCGTCGCGCGATAATGCTTTGACGGGCGACCTGCTCCAGCGCCATCATTTCGCAAAATTTCAACTTCAAGGTATCCGCCAGCAGCAAGTTTGTCTAAATGATGTCGCGCAACATTTGAGTGAAGTTCAAACTTCTCGGCTACTTCACTTGCGGTAACTCCATTTTTTGCTTCGCGGGTATGCAAATAAATTGCTCGTCGCGTTGGATCACCAAACGCTGATGTGATTGCTGACACGGTTGCAGCAAAATCGCCGTTATTAAGTTCTTTCTTTCCGCTCGGCGGTTTGATGGCCACAAAGGATATTCTACCTATGCTCGTAGTGTTAATTATTAACACTTTTAGATCGAATTGATCGGAACCAAACCCACTATGTCTTTGCCAAGTATTGAACACCTAATTGATGCACTGCGACCTGTGCAAGACCCAGAACTTCATCGATCAATTGTCGATCTCGGAATGGTTCGGGACGTTGAAATAAATTCGTCAGGTGCCGTAGCACTAACTGTTGTATTGACAATTTCTGGTTGTCCACTTCGTAACGAAATTCAACAACGAGTAAATACCGCGTTGCGCGCACTCGATGGCGTTAAAGATGTTGCTTTGAACTTCGGTGTGATGACCGATGCCGAGCGAGCCAAAGTGCGCGAACTTGTGCACGGTGACCCAGCCGCGACCGCGGGCAGTACACCGGCGCAAGGGCATTCAGAAGGCCGAAAGATTTCTTTTGCGCAACCAGGTTCAAAGACTCGGCCAATTTTAATTTCGTCGGGCAAAGGTGGTGTTGGTAAAAGCAGCGTCACAACAAATGTCGCGGTCGCGTTAGCAACTGCTGGCTACAAAGTTGGCGTCGTTGATGCCGATATCTACGGCTATTCAATTCCGCGAATGCTTGGCACCGATCGCGATCCAGTTGTAATTGACAATATGTTGTTGCCACCAGAAGCATGGGGTGTACGTTGCATCTCAATTGGATATTTTGTTCCTGAAGGTCAGGCAGTTGTATGGCGCGGTCCAATGTTGCACAAAGCACTTGAACAATTTCTCACAGATGTGTATTGGGATGAACCAGATTTCTTATTGATTGACATGCCGCCAGGTACTGGCGACATTGCATTAAGCCTGAGTCAATATCTGCCACGCGCAGAAGTTCTTGTCGTCACTACGCCACAGTTGGCTGCCCAAAAAGTTGCGCGTCTATCGGCAGCGATGGCGGTGAAAGTAAATCTCCCGGTCCGTGGAATTATTGAAAATATGTCGTGGTTTATTGGCGAAGATAAAAAGCGCTACGAACTATTTGGCTCGGGTGGTGGGCAATTGCTCGCCGACGAGTTGAAAGTTCCACTGCTTGCGCAGATTCCATTGATTGAGCAACTTCGCGAAGGTGGAGACACTGGGCGACCAATTTCTGCAATCGCTCCAGAATCTGAGGTAGGACTGATTTTTGCGCAACTCGCCAAGCGGATAGCCGAAGACATGAAACCAAAGAAAGTATTCAGCGCTGCGCTCAAAGTCAATTAATCAAAGTTCAGATAAAACAAAATCGCCGTCTAGTGTGATCTCAAGTTAAATAACAATATTTCAACAACAACAACAACGAAAGAAGCACAAAGTGGATATTCGAATCGGCGTTACGCAAGCCCCGCGAGAAATTTCTCTTGAAATGCCAGACGACGAAAAACTGCATGCGAAAACTCGCGCCGCAGTCGAGGCAGCGCTTGAAGGCAAGGCGGCAGTTTTGTGGTTAACAGATAAACGCGGCAAAGAAACTGCAATCCCGTCAGCAAAGATTGCTTTTGTTGAGTTCGGTGCGCCAAACGGTGATCGCAAAATGGGCTTTGGCAGCTGACACTGCAGACTTTGTTAGACCGCAAACTACTTTTCATCACTGGAAAGGGTGGAGTCGGTAAATCAACTGTTGCTGCATCGCTCGCTCGGGCAGCAGTTGCCCAAGGTAAAAAAGTTTTGCTGTGCGAGATGGACGCCAAAGGTGCGCTATCAAAATTACTTCAAACAACAGAACTAGGTTTCGTTCCACGCGAGATCTCGCCGAATCTCTCGGCGATGACAATGAATACGCAAGACGCGTTGCGTGAATATGTCGGCATATTTTTAAAGACTCCTTTTATTGCGGCAATTCCGGGTCTCGCAGGAATTTTTGATTTTGTTGCCGATGCTGCACCGGGTGTTAAAGAAGTTCTCGTTGTTGGCAAACTTTGCTACGAAGTTCGCAAAGGTAATTTCGACATTGTGATCGTTGATGCCGAATCCACTGGGCATATTGTTGCTCAAGTCGCAGCCCCTACGACATTGCGTAATTTTGTTCCGATTGGTCCGCTCAATGAGCAGACACTTTGGATGACTGAAATTCTTGAGGATCCACAAAAAACCGGAGTCGTTGTCGTTGCAACCTGTGAAGAGATGGCAGTCAACGAAGCCATAGATTTAGTTGCTGCACTGCAGTCGAAGACAAATGTAGATACTGCAGCAATTGTCGTCAATCGTGTCCCGTCCGAGGTTTTTACGAAGTCGCAAGAAGTTGTTTTTGCCCAACTCAATCTGGCTAAAAATAGATCAATCGTTGCAAAAAAAATTGGATCAAATATTGATCTGGCGCTTCAGGCAACTGATTTGGGTCGTGCTCGACGCAACTTGGCGACACACCATATTTCTTGGCTGCGAAGGGGCCTTGCGGAGATGCGACCGATTAAAGATTTTTTATTACTCCCAGATTTTTCATACGAGGCGAGTGATGTCCTTGTTAATAAATTGTCATCTGAACTTGAAGCCGAACTTTCGTGACAACTATTAGCGAGTTAATTCAGCGCGACGGTCTAGTCGTTGTCTGTGGCTCTGGTGGAGTCGGTAAGACTTCTGTTTCTGCTGCGCTAGGGGTACTCGCTGCGACGCAAACCCAAAAGCGCGTACTTGTATTAACGGTTGACCCAGCAAAGCGCTTGGCAAATGCGCTTGGCCTTTCTGCTCTGGGCAACACTGAGGTGCAGATAACCCCAGAACTTTTTAAAAACAGTAAAACAAAGTTACGCGGAACATTAGCTGCGGCGATGATTGATACCAAGGCGAGTTGGGACGAACTGATTATCCGTCACGCGCCAGACGAAGCAACAAGAAATACTGTGTTGCAAAATTCGCTGTATAAAAATCTCACCGAGAGATTTGTTCACAGTCATGATTACATCGCAGTCGAGCGTCTATACCAAGCTCATGCATCTGGGGCATACGACTTGATAATCGTTGACACACCGCCATCGCGCAATGCACTGACAATTTTGGATGCCCCAAAGCGGATGCAAGATTTTTTTTCAAGTCGACTACTCAAATTGTTGACACCAAGTTCGCAGTGGCAACTACTGGCTTTGGCCGCCAAACCTTTCTATGAAATTGCCGACCGTCTGTTGGGTAAAGGACTACTACGAGATGTCGCAGAATTTTTTACGCTTTTTAGAACTATGGAGACTGGGTTCGTCGAACGGGCTCGCAATGTCGAGCAGTTACTGCACGATTCAAAAACGTCGTTCGTTGTTGTGACAACTCTTGAAGATGCTCCACTTAGTGAAGCCGAATTTCTGAGTACTGCGCTCAAAGAGCGTAACTTCATAACTAGTTTTGCAATTGCCAATCGGGTGATTCCAAAAGAACTCACGAGCGCTGCTCTATTAGAACAGGCCGAAGTTTTAAAGCGGTTGAGAAACAATGCTGAGTTTACGAGCGAACTTGCCAGCACTCTTACGAGCAGTGAAGCTGAAATTGATGCAAGTCTTTTGAGTCAAACGATGGCGACAATTGCCAACTATGCACAAGCCACGACACAGATCATTGAGCATCAAACTGCGCTGACTGACCGTGTCGCAGCTTTCGCCGATAATTTTGCATCTGCGCCAATGCTTGAAACTGACATCGCCGACATCAATGGCTTGATTGCGCTTGGTGAAAGTCTGAATATTGGGTGAGGCGAATCTCAATCGGGCAGAATAAGAGCAACGACTATGCCAACACTCATTGAAATAGCTCATGATCAGGGTGTGACCGATGAACGGGCACTGGCACATCTTGGTGCACTCGTTTCTGAGTGGGGGATGCTCGCAGATTTTTGTTTCGCCGACATGTTGTTGTATTTGCCAACTGCAGACAAAAAATGGATAGTCGCCGCACAAGTTCGTGCCGCAACTGGACAAACTCTGTATGACACCGACCTAGTTGGATTGAGTGCCGATTTAATCGAGCAAGCAATGCTAAATCAAGCATTTAATTCGCAAAAAGTTGTGACGGGTGCAATACAAATTGAGTCGCAACAAGACCCCGTGAGCCTGATGGCGATTCCCGTGCGCTGCGATGATCGGGTGATTGCAGTATTGACCCGCGAGTGGTCAACTCGAAGTGGACGCAAGCCAGGACAACTTGAGCGAACATATTTGACGATCTTTGACGAATTCACGAAAATGATTTCATCTGGTTTGTTTCCGTTTGAAGGTCGTGTTGCCGACGCGACTGTTGCCCCGCGAGTTGGCGACGGTGTGATTGTTCTGGATGCAGATGCACGGGTTCGTTACGCATCTCCAAACGCAGTTTCAGCGATGCACAGAGTCGGCGTAAGCACAAATGCCGTCGGACAAAGTTTGGCAGAACTTGGTGTTGCTCAAACAGCTGCGCGAAATGCCTACGAGCGTCGCGAACCAGTTGTTGAAGAGTTCGAGCAGACCGCAGAAGTGACTTTACTGACCCGAACAATCCCAACACTAAAGCGCGTCGGCGGCCAACTCGTGGTAACTGGCGGGGTGGTGCTGTTGCGCGATGTTTCAGAACTGCGTCGCCGTGATCGGTTGCTGCTCACCAAAGATGCAACGATTCGCGAAATCCACCATCGCGTAAAAAATAACTTGCAGACTATTTCTTCACTATTGCGGTTGCAAGCGCGCCGACTTAAAAGCGAAGAAGCAGTGTCGGCAATCGCCGAATCTGTGCGCCGCATCCGAACGATTGCGTTGGTTCACGAGACTTTGTCGCATGAGGCCGGAGAAGACATTTCTTTTGTTGAAATTGTGCGACCACTTTTGCGACTAGTTGAAGAAGGTTTGCAGTCAAGTGATCGGCCAGTGAAGTTCAGTGTCGAAGGCGACGGCGGCCGATTGCCAGCAACTATCGCCACCCCGTTGTCGGTTGTGATTCTTGAACTTCTACAAAACGCAGTTGATCACGGTTTTCCTGAAGGAAGTGCTGGTGGAGCAGTTCTTGTCACGCTTAGTCACGATGACAAATTACTGACTATTCGAGTTACAGATAATGGTCGCGGATTAAGCAATGACTTTGATATCAGCAGAGCAACTGGCTTGGGTCTTTCGATTGTGCGAACACTCGTGACAACCGAACTAGCCGGCACGATTTCAATGCGACCGGCTTTAGTCGACGACTCAGTTGGTGAATTACGAATATCAACTAATGGTGCAGGCACCGTTGTTGACTTGAAGATTCCTGTTATTGGCGAATAGTTTTCGCGCGCTACTTTAACTAAGCCAGCAGACGAGAGTTTCGTCGTTCGGCTGCTCGCTGGCGTCGAATATCTCGGCGCTCATCTTCTGACATTCCGCCCCAGATTCCCCAGTCTTGATTAGTTTCAAGAGCGAAATCTAGACATTTTCCGCGAACTAAACATTCATCGCATACGACTTTGGCTTCAGAAATTTGTACTAGTGCGTTACCAGTTGTGCCAACCGGAAAAAACAATTCTGGGTCGGTGTCTTTACAAGAAGCTTGTCGCCTCCATGAATAGTCTGCTGATCCAAGGGCAAGGCTTGTTGCGAGAAAAGACATTTATTACTCCCCCTAAAATTAAGAAACTTACAAATCTGAACTTACTTCGCTCAGACTAGAGAGCAATTAGCGCGTTAGCAATGAAAAAAGAAAATATTAAATTGTTTTTATTTTGTGTAACTCGCGAACCGCCTCTTGTAGCCTGCGGGCGTGACCCAAGTTATGGCACATCGCGGTGCTTCGAAGGTCGAGCAAGAAAATACAACCATGGCATTTCGTCGAGCCCTTGAAATGGGCGCAAATGCCGTCGAACTAGATGTCCGCCGTTGCTCAACTGGTGAACTTATCGTGCACCATGACGCGAAGTTGAGCGATGGTCGGACAATAATTGCGACCAATAAAGTTGATTTACCAAGCCACATCCCGACGCTAAACGAAGCGTTAGATGCGTGTGGTTCAATGTGGGTAAATATTGAGATCAAAAACGACTCAAGTGAGCCAGATTTTGATCCAAGTGAGCGCATTACTCATGAAGTCGTTGAATTCTTGAAGCAGCGCGGGTCAATAGAAAAGTGGCTAATTTCATCCTTTCGCCGTGAAACAGTGGATACTGTGCGAAAGTTAATGCCAGAACTCAAAACAGCGTGGCTGGTAATGACTATTGATAATGCAGAACTTGAAACGGTCGCGAGTCGAATGTCTAAACAAGGCCATTATGCGATTCACCCTTGGGTTAAATCGCTAACCGAGCAACTTGTGATTGTTTTTCACAAGCATGGATTAAAAGTCAACACATGGACATGCGACAACCCATCGCGGATGAACGAACTAATTGACTGGCGAGTCGACGGAATCTGCACCAATGTGCCCGACACTGCTCTCGCCGTAATTGCCGCCAGCAAATAATTCTTTAATTGACTAGACGATTATTGGTTTGACGAGGCGCAGTGCGTCTTGGCAATGCTCAATATGTAATGAAGTTTGCTCGCCGAGATAATCGCCGTCAAGTTGATAAGGGAACGGAGTCGGAAAACTAATTTTTATATTTTCAACATCTGTCCGAATATCAACACCAGAAGAAACGCTGATCCCTTCGGTGCGAATTGCATGCAACATCGTTCGCATCATCAACGGAGTTGTTAGTTTTCTGAAAGTTACCGCAACAAGTTTTTTGTCTAGCGAAGCAGCCGGCGACAAGTTGACAGCTTTTTTACCAATGTATGTGTACGGGTTTGAGTTGAGGGCGATTGTGAAGTAACCATTTGGTATTTTTCTACCGTCTATTTCTACATTGAAGTGTGGAAACTTGCGGTCGTATGTTGCGAACCAGGCTTGCATCGCCGAAATCGCAAACAACGGCTGACCAACTATCCGCTTGAGAGATGCTCGCCGTTCGACAAGTTCAACAACTGCAGCGTCGTAACCGATGCCGGCATGAAAGCAGAAATAGCGACCGTTGGCTCGCCCCAGGCTGATCGGGTGAATGTTGCCGTGATCTAGACCGGCACTGAATTGCTGTAAGGCGATGACCGGGTCATTGGCTGCTCCGAGACTGCGCACGAACACATTTGTTGATCCGCCAGGCAACATAATTAAAGCCGTATTACTTTGGGCCAAGCCCGTTGCGACCTCATTGAGAGTTCCATCTCCACCGAAGCCGACAACGACTTCAACGCCCCGCTGTGCTGCGTCTTGAGCGAACCTTGTGGCGTGACCGCGCTCGTTGGTCTCGACGACCTGCACGCTGTGGTGGCGCGACAGGTATTGGTGCACCGACACTGTGTTACGCGGAGTAACCGACGATGCGAAAGAGTTCACAATGAGCAAGATCTGCAAGATCTTTTACGGTATCAGCGAATAGTGAGGAGATTTCTGCGTGGTTGTGGGTGGGATTAACGGTAAGAATATAAGTCATGAATATCATCGTGTGCGTAAAACAAATTCCAGATCCAGCCAGTCCAGGGGCGTTAGACGCTTCGACACATGCATTAAAGCGTGAAGGTAAATTA
>CAMCUE010000037.1 GCA_945878705.1 Ferrithrix thermotolerans DSM 19514
AACGACCTTGTGAGAGCATGCTTGCCACTATTTCGAATCGTTAATTCTCGCTCAGAAAAACTGAGAATCTGTTTTGCGGTTTTGATCACCAGGTCAAATTCTTGTTCAGAAAAACTACCAATTAACCGAAGGTTTTTTTTGAATCGTCCGTCCTGCATTGAGTCGTGATATCGCCAAAGTTCAGATTCGCTGTCAACCTTGAACGGGAAACCCAGTGTGTTCCAAAGTTCAAGGCTAAAGGCTTCAATCGCCCGATTTGAAACTGTTGCCCGACCTGCTTGCTCGGCTTGATTGTATTTTTCAACGATATTTGACATATGACGAGTCTATCTAATTCACTAATTGCGAATGTATTCGCCAACAACTTTGGTAGTTCGCTTAAGCGAATCTTTCAGTTCGTTATTAGTTGCACTATTCAGGTCATTTTTTTGTAACTCGTCAAGCACCGACCGAATCTGCCAACCCGAAACTCGATCAACCCAAGTTGGTGTGACAACTGGCCGCGCCACGAAAACTTTTCCATCCGCGGCGACAGTAATGGTCGCAGTAACAATTGCTCCGTCTTGAGTACTGGCGGGCCACGGCGGATCTTTCGGAGTTGTAGGCATATCTGACAAAAAGTTTCCAAGGCCATAGATCACCCAAGTGCCGTTAACCGCGCGTATTGGCTGCAATACATGGGCATGACTTCCAATTATCAGATTTACTTGACCAGACTTTGTAATCTCTTCTGCGATTTGTTGTTGAAATGAACTCGGCGCCGACTCGCGCTCGTTTCCCCAGTGCATGCTCAGCAACACAACTTGCGCACCGAGAGTTCGCGCTTGATGTACATCTCGCAAAATGCGATCTGTGTTGATTAACGCCGAGCGCCAAGTTTCTCCATTAGCGGCAGGTAAACCGTTGTAACTAAATGTGTAAGACATGTGCGCAACTTGAACTCCGTTGACTTTAAACACATACGGATTAATCTCACTTGGCGTGCGAGCCATACCCGCGTGCGCAACATGGGCACGATCTAGGGCATTGAGCGTCGCGTCAATTCCGCGTGTGCCACGATCCATTGCGTGATTACTAGCAGTGCTGCAGCGATCAAAGCCGGCGTCACCAATCGCATCGGCAATTTGGCTTGGCACACCAAAGAATGGAAAGGTAGATAGCTTTTCTCCACTTGGTGCGATGGGTGTTTCAAGATGGCAAATTGCCAAATCGACACTTGAAATAATCGGCTTGACGAGTGCGAACATTGGCCGAAAGTTGTAGCCATGCACATCTTTGGTGGCATTGCCATCTACCGCAGCGTTGCGTTGAGCGCCCGCCCATAATCGGCTGTGCGGCAAAATATCACCACTAACAGCAAGCGTAAATGAAAGTTTATTTGGCGAGGCAGTCGTAACTGTCGTCGCACTTGAACCAGACGTTGTAGCTACGAGTTTTCCTGGCCCCGAATCAACGCGCACAGAACTAGTCGAAGTTGAAATTGAACTGCAACCAACCAGACAACCAAGACAAAAAATAATTATAAGAAATTTAAAAGTGTGTCGCAAATAAATTCTGCAGTTTTAGGATTGCGGGCCACGCACGAGTTTGCCCGGCAGTTCACCAGTGAACTCATCGTGGTCGACAGTCTGCACACCGTTGACAAGTGTCGCAACATAACCGTGCGCAGTTTGCACAAGGCGTCGGCCTTTAGCCGGCAAATCAAATACAACTTTAGGATTATCAAACCCAAGAGAATCAAAATCAATCACGTTGATATCGGCACGTAAGCCCGGCAAAATTGCACCGCGATCGCAAAGTCCATGCAGTTCGGCAGTGTCGCGTGTTTGGCGTTTGATCATTTGCTCAAGTTCAAGCCGTGGGCCGCGCACGCGGTCACGCACCCAGTGAGTCACCTTACAAGGTGGCATGCCACCGTCGCAAATCACTCCGCAGTGCGCACCAGCGTCACTCAACCCATTGCGCGTATTCGGGTGTTGCAATAATTTGTGTGTCATTGACAAATCACCGTATGCATAATTCAAAAACGGACGGTAGATCATGCCGGTACCGCCACTAGAAACCAAGTGATCGATAATGACTTCAAAAGGTAATTTGCCGGTACTCGCGGCAATACCTGCTATTGATTGTTCGCGTGTTGGTTCGTAATCAATTGCTGCAGACGTAATCGGAAACATTGTGTGAAAATTTTCGCCGACAAATTGTTTGAAGAAACGATGAGCTGGTTGTTCTTGTAACAGTCGAGCACGTCGCGCAGGGTCGGCGAGCGCAGCAGCACGCTGAGCGATCGGCAAACTTGCGACCTCAATGTATGCCTGGTGCATCATTAGCGGATGCACGGTGCCTTGCAAAAACATTATTAATCCGATACTGCGGCCAGCAACTTGTGCTTCAATTTTTTCACCAAGGCGTGCAGACTCTTCAATGAGAGTGAGCGTTTCTCGCCAGAGTTCAGCGTCATCTGCAGGCTGATTTAAATTAATGCTCATCTTCACACCAGTGCGTCGCGTAAGTTCGCGCATCCAGCCCCACTCATCACCCGGTACGCGCCAATGTTCGGCGGCCATTTGAAATATTCCGTGACCAGCACGACGAATACCTTCGGCGATGCCGTACAACTCATCTGGTTGCGCACTGGTGCCCGGCACGAATTCGCCGTTTTTACTTTTGTGCAACGAAGTTCGCGAAGTAGAAAAACCAAGCGCACCGGCTCGCAACGCTTGCTCTGTGAGATCAGCCATTTTGCTGATGTCGTCTGGTGTTGCGTTCTCGTTGTTTGCACCGCGATCACCCATCACGAACGCACGCAACGCACCGTGACCAATTTGTGCACCTAAATCAATCACGCGCTTGCGTCGGTCGAGTGCATCTAAATACTCAGGAAAAGATTCCCACTCCCACTTGATGCCTTCTGTCATCGCGGCACCCGGAATATCTTCGACACCTTCCATTAACTCAATTAACCACTCGTGTCGTTCGGGAAGCGCGGGCGCAAAACCAACGCCACAGTTTCCCATCACTGCTGTAGTTACTCCGTGCCAACTACTTGGTGTCAACCACGGATCCCATGTGGCTTGCGCGTCGTAGTGAGTGTGAACATCTACCCAGCCTGGCGCAACGAGCATTGTGTCGGCGTTGATCACATGCGATGCATGGCCAGTTGAAGCTTTGAGTGCCGGAGTAATTTCAACAATTCGACCGTCGTTGATGACAATGTCTGCTGGTCGTTGTGGAGAGCCAGTGCCATCAACAAGTGATGCATCACGGATAACTGTTGTCGCCATGTGCCAAGCCTAGGTGCGTAAGTATGATCACTGCGGAGGATTAGTGCAATGGAAATCAACAATTCGTTTGAAGTAAAGGCGCCGATTGACGTTGCATGGGTTATCTTGACAGACTTGGCGCGAATCGCACCATGCTTGCCAGGTGCAACTTTGACCAGTATCGAAGGCGATATATATAAAGGACATGTAACCGTGAAGGTTGGTCCGATCGTTGCGAAGTTTGGTGGACAAGCAATTTTTCAGGAACGCAATGATGAGGCACATCGCGCCGTCCTGACAGGTGAAGGGCGTGATGCAACTGGTAAAGGCAATGCTTCGGCAATTATCACCGCGCAACTTGAAGTTGTTGACTCAGGCATAACACGCTGCACCGTCAGTACAGATTTAACAATCACAGGCAAGATCGCACAATTTGGTCGCGGTGCGCTAGCCGATGTGAGCGACAAGTTGCTCAAACAGTTTGTTGTCAATCTTGAGACAACGGTTTTGGCGCAAGATGCGAATCAAATTTCAGCGCCTGCGAAAATCTCAAGCGCTACAAACGAGCAGAGTGTTACGCCTGCAAGCAACGAGACAAAGACTCGGCGGATAATCACCCCAGTCGAAAATGCACCACTGGATTTGTTGGGTTCGGCGGGCATGTCACTAGCGATGCCGATTCTCAAACGCTTATTACCACCAGTAATCGGCGTTGTTGCAGGTATTGCTGCGATTATTTGGTTTACCGTTCGCTAAAAATCCTGCGAGTTGCGAGTTGCGAGTTGTGACTTGCGATAAAACTATTTTGGTAAATACGCGAGAGTTGCGTCGTGCAACAGACCGTTAGTTGTAATCAACGAGTTGGCGCGCCAGTCTTGTGCGCCAAAGCGGTCGCTGCATTTTCCGCCGGCTTCCTGAACAATAGGTACGAGTGCAGCAATGTCGTATGGCGCTAAACCAATATTGTCAATCGCAATATCAACTGAACCTTGCGCGACCAACATGTGTTGCCAGAAATCGCCGTAGCCGCGCACACGCAAAACATCGTTTTGCAATTTTGAGAGCGAAGAAGTCGCACCAAGTTTGTCCCAGCCTTTGCCCGAAGTGATGCTCAAACTTGCTTCACGCATCGTGTCAACTTTGCTAACGCGAATTGGTTGTCCATTAAAAAATGCCCCACCACCACTAACGGCCCACCATCGCATCTGCAATACGGGTGCGCAGACGACACCAAGTATCGGAACATTATTTTTGACAAGAGCAATCAAAGATGCCCACACCCCAACCCCGCGCACAAAATTGCTTGTGCCGTCAATCGGGTCGATCACCCACTGATAAATTGCGTCACTCGGCCCAACGATGCCGTGCTCTTCTCCGTAGACGCTGTGCTCTGGTCTCTCGGCTCGCAAAATATTTGTAATCGCAGTTTCTGTTGCGCGATCAATTTCGGTCACTTCGCTTTTGTCGGCTTTGCGCTCAACAGTAAATGAGCGAGCGTTGAACCCGGCAAGGCTGACTGCTGCTGCCGCATCGGCAACTTTTAGCGCCAGTTGAAGTTCGTTTTCTAGCGATGCGATATTCATTAGTACCGCACCAAACTATTTTGGTTTTACTGTTGCCAGTTCGGCGATTGTTGTGACAAGTGAATCAGCATCTAGTCCGAGTTGCTTCAAAATCACAGCTGGCTTGGCCTGCGTCAGAAATTTTGTTGGCAATCCCAAAACTTCAATTCGCGGATTCACCGAGCCCTGAATGTTTGTTACCGCATCGGCCAGCATCATTCCGATTCCGCCATCGCGGATGCCGTCTTCAATAGTCACAACGACGCAGTGTTTTGATGCATCCGAGATCATCATTTCATCTGCTGGCACACAACTTCGAACATCCCACAAAGTGATTTCAATTCCACGCTCAGAAAGCAACTCGGCCGCTTTTTCGGCGGCGCTGACCATCTTGCCGACTGCCAGCACACAAACATTCGGCACTGCCGATGCACGCAATTTTCGAGCATTCAACCCAGAGCCAACTTCGTGTTCGCCGACAACGCGAGCAATCCCTTTTGGATATCGAATCGCAACTGGACCCGTTTCTGCAAGAGCGATTGCGTCTTCAAGCATTTTTGATAAGTCTTGTGCACTCGATGGCGCAAGCAGTCGCATGCCCGGCACTTTAGAAAGCAACGCCATATCAAAAATACCGTTATGGCTTGGGCCATCATCACCAGTTATTCCTGCGCGATCTAGGCAAAACACGACGGGCAGTCGGTGTAGCGCAACATCGTAAACGATTTGATCCCATGCACGATTCAAAAATGTTGAATACAAAGCAACGACTGGTCGTAAACCACCCATCGCCATTCCGGCTGCTGCAGTCACAGCATGTTGTTCGGCGATGCCCACATCAATAAATCGATCGGGAAAGTGTGATTGAAACGGAAGTAATCCTGTTGGCCCTGGCATCGCCGCAGTGATTGCGACAACTCGAGAATCTTGTTCAGCAATTTTGATGATCGTGTCTGCGAACGCTTGGGTGTATCCAGTCGGCAGAGATTTTGGTGGGCCCTTTATCGGATCAAAAATTGGTGCATCATGCAAGTTCTTTTCGTCGTCGTCTTCTGCCGGTGCATAGCCGCGGCCTTTTTGTGTGATCACATGAATTACAAGCGGGCCCTCTTCAACATTTAGTTTTGCCGCTGCGAATGCTTGTTCTAATTCTTCTTGGTTGTGTCCGTTAATTGGGCCGATATATCGAACTCCGAGAGCTTCAAAAAATGCTGTTGGTTGCAAAAATTCACGGATACCGGCTTTGAACGCTTCAAGCCCGCGTTCGGCCTGTGGTCCGACGACTGGCAATCGATATAAAAACTTTTCGAGTTTGCGTTGACGACGAACATAAACAGGATTCAAACGAATGAAAGTAAGTGCGCGCGAAAGCCGTCGTGTCAGTCTGTCCTGAGGGCGAAGTCGAGAACTCTTCGGATCTATTGCGCTCGGTGCGGCAGATGACTCAAGAGGACTAATTAAATTAGAAATAGTCGGGGCATACGAACGACCGTTGTCATTGAGCACGATTATTACGCGACGCTTTGCGTGACCAAGGTTGTTGAGTGCTTCGTATGCCATGCCGCCAGTTAACGAGCCATCGCCGATCACGGCAACGATGTGTTGTCTGTCGGGAGTTTGACCTGCGTCTCGCGCAACCGAAAGTCCATAGGCGTAACTAAGCACTGTTGAAGCGTGACTATTTTCGATGAAGTCATGCACACTTTCTTCGCGGCTCGGGTATCCAGAAATACCGCCTGCTTGTCGCAAATTACTGAATCCACCGCGACGACCAGTAACAATTTTATGAACATAGGCCTGATGTCCTGTGTCCCACAAAATTGCATCTCGTGGTGATTCAAAAACTCGGTGCAAAGCCAAAGTTAATTCAACTGCCCCTAAATTAGAACCAAGATGACCGCTGTTTTTAGCAACTGCTTCGACAATGAATTCACGAATCTCGCTTGCCAGCTCTGCAAGTTGTCCGAACGATAAGTTCGCAAGGTCGCTTGGTTGGCGAATGTCTGATAGCGCCATAGGGCTCTTTACGCTAGTCCAGAGTTTGCTTTTGAGTCTGAGAAGCCTTTGAAATTTGGGATACAAGACGACGACGGTTTAGATAATGGAGTTCAGTCCCGATGAAATATGCCACAGAGTAAGCGAGCAACCCACCAACTCCGTCAATCCAAAAATGATTGCCTGTGACGATAATGCACAGCATCGTCACGCTCGGATAAATAAATAGTGCGGCGCGCATCCAAAACTTTCTGGCGATCGGCCACAACCCGAATGCACACCACATTGACCAACCGATATGCAGCGAAGGCATTGCAGCGTATTGATTCGTGATTTTGCTTGCCGCCCCACTATCAAAAGCCCAAGGCCCGCCGAATTCTTTGATTGTGTCGCTGAATCCAAAATTTTCTGCACCATTACGAGTGCGCAATTCATTGACTATGCATTGCGCGCCAAACCCGGCATCTGGGCAAGGTGCGTCAAGCAATCTTGGTGGCATCAATGGAAACAATGAGAAGCCGATAATTGCCAGCGTGGTCATCACAGCAAGCGTGTTTCGCCACTGGCCGAAAACTGACGGACGAAATTTGTAAAGCACGACGAACACAGCCAGTGTGACAAAAAAATGGGCTGTGCCGTAATAGACATTCATTGTTTTGATAAACCAAACATGTGGCAAGAACCACTCTTGAATTGTTTCTTCGTGAAATAATCCGAGCCATCGCTCAAAACGAATCACTCGAACTGCATTTGTGAATGCGTGCTCAGGAATTGAGACACCCTTAACTAGGGTTGATCCAAATTGATTTCGAATCAATGTATAAACCGAATAGAAGGCACTGATAATTAGTGCTTCCTTCCACCACACCATGCGATGTTCAAAATCGGCTGGCAGGGTAGGGCGACGACTGCGCTGTTGTAGTTCGTCCGTCGTCAAATTATCCACATTCAAACTTTACGAGCGACAAGACTCAGATATGTCATCACCTCTAGGCTGTGGGCATGACGAAATCCCAAACCACAGAACCGCTAGTTGCAACAGATGTTTTAGAACGAGTGCTGGCTAAGGGGCGCAGCACCGGGGCCGAGTTCGCAGAGATATATATAGAGGACAAACGATCCACTTCGGCTGGGCTAGATGACGGCAAAGTTGAGCAAGTTACTTCTGGTCGCGATCGTGGTGCAGGTATTCGAGTCGTGTCTGGCGAGACGACTGGTTTTGCGCACACTTCGGATTTGTCCGAGCGCGGCTTGCTCGCTGCCAGTGAGGCTGCTGCAATGGCGGCAAAACAAGGTGGTGGTGGGGTCAACAAAGTTCAACTTGGTGCAACGCTGCGACATCCGGTGAACAATATAAAAATTTCTCCAGACGGCGTTGAAAAATCTCGCAAAGTTGAATTGCTAAAACGAGCCGATGCCGCAGCACGCTCAGTGAATTCGGCAATCGTGCAAGTGTCAGCCGGCTACGGCGATTCGCTTCGAAGAATTTTAGTTGCCAATAGCAATGGCGTGTTGAGCGCCGATGATCAAGTGCGCACGCTGCTACGAGTAAGCGTTGTCGCAACTGGCGATGGAGGAATGCAAACTGGCTACGACTCACTTGGCCACACAATTGGTTTTGAATTGTTTGACGAAAACGATGTTGAAGAGTTGGCAATTCGTGCAGCCAAACAAGCAGTGACAAAACTCAGCGCGAGACCAGCACCATCTGGGGCGATGCCAGTTGTAATTAAGCGCGGCAGTGGCGGTGTGTTGTTTCATGAAGCATGCGGTCACGGACTCGAAGCCGACCTAGTCGGAAAAAGTGCAAGCGTGTACCGCGGCAAAATGGGTGAACTCGTAGCATCACCATTAGTCACGCTGATTGATGACGGCACGATGACTGCCGAGTGGGGCGCTATTGGTATCGACGACGAGGGTCATCCATCGCAACGCAACACTTTGATTCAAGACGGCATTCTCACAGATTACATGTGGGATTATTTGCGGGCGCGAAAAGAAGGTCGTGTACAAAGCGGCAATGGGCGTCGCCAGAGTTATCAGCACTTGCCGATGGTGCGAATGACGAACACATTCGTGATCAATGGCAAAGAAGATCCAGATGACATTGTGCG
>CAMCUE010000038.1 GCA_945878705.1 Ferrithrix thermotolerans DSM 19514
GGGTCATGTTCAACCATCTGTATGCCAGTCGAGAATTATCATGACGACCCATTACATCTAGTGCCATTGCGGTTTCGACATGGTTCCAAGGGTCGCAATGACCACCATCAAACCATGGGATCATGCCACTCGGAAGTTGAAGTTTTGCAATTGAATCTGCAGTTAATGAAAGTTCTTCAACGGTGAGTGGTTGAACAGCTTCTGCAAGACTTTTTTCGGACATTTCAGTTGCCAACTAACTGTGGCTTTTTTGCGTAGACAACATAGCTTTTACCGATCGCTGGGCTAAGTGCGCGATCGAGTGCGCGAGTTATTAGTGGCGCAGAGATAATGTCCCACTCAAGAAACTTTTTGTAAATAGCAACTGCTTTATTATCTTCTCGTTGTGGACCGACCGCACACCGCAACCACCAGTATGGCGAATGCAAACCGTGTGCTTTGTGCGAATCACCGACTACCAGCCCGGCATTCTTAATTTTTGCTCGCAATTGGCTACTGCGATAAATGCGAAGATGACCGCCCTTGACGAATGGTGCATGGTATTCATCTGAAAGAGCCCAGTTGATTCTTTCTGGAAACCATGACGGCACGGTGGCTGCAAGTAAACCACCTGGTCGTAGAACGCGAACGAATTCGCTTAAGGCAGAAACATCATCTTCAATATGTTCTAGAACTTCAGACGTAACTATGCAATCAAATGTTGCATCGGCAAATGGCAAACGAGTTGCATCTCCACGTACAACACCCGTAAACGAATTAGGGTCAAGTTCGCCTGCTTGATACATCGCCGCAAAAGTTGCGCGGGTAGTTTCAACTTCTTGCTGGGCATAATCAAGCGCTATTACCTGAGCGCCGCGACGCGCGGCTTCAAAGGCATGTCGACCAAAGCCCGTGCCGGCATCTAAAAATTTGTCGCCAGGTTTTAGGTCTAATTTGTCAAATTTTATTGTCAGCATCTCTATACGCGATTTCTGTTTTGATTTTTGTCGCGATTTTGACCGGCCAGTTTTCGTTGGTTGTGCGGCATCGAAAGAACTTCGCGATATTGATCAACAGTTAGTTGTGCACAATGTCGCCATGACCATCTTTCAGCAACTCGCGCGCGACCTGCAAGACCGATCTTTTCGCGCAACTGCTTGTCATCAAGCCCACGACGAATTGTTGCAGCGAGCGCGTCGCTGTCTGCGGCAACGCAAGACAAAACTGTTTCACCGTCCAAACCCGTAACTTCTGGAAGAGCCCCACCAGTTGTCGCAACTAGACAAATGCCTGTGCTCATTGCTTCAATCGCTGGAAGACTAAAACCTTCGTACAGGCTTGGCACGACTGCGAGTTCAGATTGGGCATACAACTCAACAATCTGTTCGTCTGTTACTCCAGAAACAAAACTGATGCAATCTTGCAATCCGAGTGATTCAATTAGGTCAGCGCTTGCCCCGGCTCGAGGCTTTCCGATAATTGTTAAGTGGATCTCTCGTTCTGTGCGGATTTTCGCAACTGCTTCAAGCAAAAACGACAGTCCTTTTAAGGCCACATCTGCTGATGCGGTGGTGATCAGGTGCGCCGACTTTCTTGTAATCGTCGGAATTGGTTTAAACAAATCTGGATCAACGCCAACTGGAACGAGTCGCATTCGATCTTTTGAAACTCCCATGTCAGTGTGAATGTCATTTATAGAATTCTCACTGACAACAACCACGCGCGGCATCTTGCTCGCTACACGACCTTGCATCCAAACAAATGAATACCATCTGCCGATTGCTTTTCGCTTCCACCAATTTTTAGTGTGGGCCATCTCTAGAGCTCGATCTTTGGTTATTGGGTGATGCAGGGTGACGATTGTTGGAATCAGTTTCTCTATCTTTAGAATTCCCGTTCCTAGACATTGGTTGTCATGAACAAGATCAAAATCATTTATGCGGTCACGCAAAACTTGGTGTGCTCGCATGCTAAATGACAGCGGTTCACCGAAAGTTCCTTTCAGAAACAAAGCAGCCTCAACTAGGTTTGGCCAAGTGTTTAACTCCCAATAGGCAGGAAATCGACCCGGGTTGTGGTCATTAAAAATATCCAGACTCGGCAATTTGTGAAGTTGAACTCGCTGATCTAAAACTGGGTATGGCTGACCGCTAAAAACTTCAACATGGTGCCCAAGATCTGTGAGCGCTTTTGTCAAATGACGCGTGTACACACCTTGCCCACCAACGTGTGGTTTGCCACGATAAGTGAGATATGCAATTCGTAGCGGGCCGTTGATGTCGAACGGCTTAGTCATTTATAAATCTTACCGTCAGGGTTTTATTCCGCCGATGCGGAGATTTTGAGTTAAGCCGAAATGATTAGACGCATGTAGCGACTAAGGGGAGTTTTTGGCGTGATGACGTGTGGCTCGAGATTAAATCCATCTGGTGGACCAGATTGAGGTTCGATACAAATCGCATGTTGCGGCTCGTCATAAACGACCCAGTGAGTGCAGTCAGATTGAATTTCTACTCGCAAATTGTTTTCGAACTGGATAACTGGCGCTTGTCTTGAATCTGTAAAGCAATCATCAAAAGGCCCGGAAGTTGGGGCAATCATTTCACCACTTGGAATTCCAGATGCATCGCGCACATACATTTTTTCAAAGTTTGTCGTGAAGGTGCATGGTCTTGCAAACCAAGGGTGCCATCCAACTTGTCCTGGCATAGTCGCGTCGTTCGTTGAAAGATTCAATTCAAATTTGATCGTGTCGTTGACAACTGAAATATTTTGAGTAACTTCACCCGAAAAGCCCCATTGGCTTCCGAGATCTATCTGCATCTTCACCGACGAAGGAGAAGTTGCAGTAGTTTCCCAAGGACGATCTAGCACGGTGCCGTGAATTGCGTGAGGTGGCATATTGATTTCTAGATTGTGCTGTTTTGTATCGTGGATAAATACACCGTTACGAACGCGACCCGCCCAAGGGGCCATAGGGTAGCAACCCCATTTCTGTAAGTTCGTCTCGCCATTTTTGGTAATCAATAGTTCACGGCCAAATGCGACGATTGACGATATTCGGCCACCGAGATATGGGCTAATGATGCAGCGAACATTTTCGCTCGCAATTACTACGTCGTCATCTGCCATTTAAATTTTGTCAACTTTCTCTAGCTTTATCCGTGAATTGCATCGCGCCGACCAGCAAGTGAGCGAACCGAGCACAAGTATAAAAATAATCGGACGATCACCAAGATGCGAATATAAAGTTCGACCGGTGCGTAGCGGTACATCAACAATGATTGCTTTTGCTTCACCGACGCCAACTCTATTTGTGATTTTTCCTTGTGGAGTGATTACTGCGCTAAAACCAGTTGTTGCTGCTTGAAGTGTCCAGCGGCCAGTTTCGCGTGCTCGAAGAGAATTGGTTGCGAGCTGCTGAGTTTGCAAAATTGTGCCGTTGTAACTTGAGCCATTTGTTGGGTTAAGCAAGATTGTGCCACCGGCCTCTATACCACTGTTCGCCCGGCCAGAGAAAAATGCTTCCCACGAAATTATTACTGCTACATCTGTCTTAGTCAGCTGTAACAGTGCGGGGTCTTCACCTTTAACTGCGTCAAGAGGTATTCGGTCTACAGGTGCCCCAATTGCTTTAAGCAAACTTCGAAGACCAGATGGGATATATTCGCCAAACGGTACACGCCGAACTTTGTCATATCGCGAGGTAATTTCACCGTTTGGTTGCACGACTATTTGAGCATTTGTAAAACGATTTAAGCCAGCATTTTCGGTGACACCAACTAGAAATTCGGCGTTGAGTCGCTTTGACTCGGATGAAATTTCTAGATATTCTGCACTACTCGCAAAGTCAGCAACATCAATAACATTTTCTGGCCAAACAACAATGTCAAGATTGTCGGTTGGTTGCAAAGTTTTGGTTACCTTCAGATGTCTGTCAACTGCATCGCGCGCTCTCGCATTTATTGCGAGAACTCCTTGTGGCCCACCGCCTTGCACTAGGGCGACACGCAAAGTTTCATTTGTCGTGTGTACTGGGCTATAAGTCATTGCAAATATTTGGATAACGATCAAAACCAGAAAAACGATCGCGACGGGTTGTCGAGATTGCCGCCTGTCTAAATATCCGAAAATTAATGCCGCAGTTTGTAAAACGAACCAAGTTGCAATTATTGGCCCACCAATCGACACAATGTCTGCGAACCGAGTTGGAGAAATTGAAATTGGAAGTGTCGCCAGTGGCACACCCCCAAACGGAAACGAAAACCGCAGTGCTTCTGCCAAAGTGTGAGCAATTGGTTTTGAGAACATCGGCTGACCTAATTGCGACGAAGCGATTGTGGCGATCCCGTGAAAACTCGCGAACAAAAGTGCTGCAATTATGTACCCAGGCGCGGTGAGGAACCACATCCAACCCATGCCAAGTGCCAGCCACGCAAACCCAAACGCACAGCCAACGAGAAATCTTTCTGGCATACTTTCTGCTTTTACTGATACCTGAAAAAAGAGAACAAAACCTACGAAACAAAGTGGCCACCAGCCCCATGGTGGAAGCGAAAATCCGACAGTTAGTCCACTTATTGTTGCTGTTAAAAAACGCGAAAATTTAGTTCGATAAATTACTGACTCTGTCATCTAAACGGATCTTCGGTTTGCAGAAGAGCTTCAAGCCGAGTTGCGCGTTCCCGAGCAGGTGGATGAGAAGAAACCAAAATTTGGTCGTGAGAAAATTGCTCTAAGTAGTTTGTTTGATCAGCAACTCGTGATAGCGCATGTAGCAACTCTCTTCCAAAGCCCATACGCACTACTCGTCTGTCTGCTTGAAATTCAGAACTGTAACCCACAGCGTTGCTGAGTGTCTGAGCGACAATCAAGCCGGAGACGAAAATTGAAGAAACTATTGTTAATGCGGCTGAGGCAAGAATGCCGAAAAACTTAACGATTGAAAGTCGAGAACCAAGTGTGTCTGAAATTGCTTCAGCAATAGTTTGCAGAATGAAACCAGTTCTAGCGAGTAGCAGAATTGGCAAACTAAGCCATTGTGCGACTGTTAATGCAACGGTATGAGAACCAAGATGATGACTCAGTTCATGAGCAAGCACTCCAGTGAGTTCATTGTTGTCAAGTTCATTTACTGCAAACGACGAAACGACTAGCAGGTGTCCGCCAGAGGCGAACGCATTTAGTTCGTTCGAATCAACAACTGCCAAAAGAAAACTACTGGTTGAGATGTGATTCGCTTTCGCAACTCTTCGCCAGGCTTGGTATAACGCAACAGACTCTTCATAAGTTGGCTGTCGTGCACCCAACAAGCGAGCTAGAAATAACTTCTGAATTGATTTCGAAAATAAGATGATGCCCAGTGACAAGGCAGCAAAAGCAAAAAGCGGGAACGAAACATCAGTGAATTTCCAAAAAGGAAGCCAAAAAATAGCAATTGCTATTGCCCATGTTGGAAGCAGAGCCGCCACAGGAGCAAGTGAACTTATTGCCGCTAAATCGACCTGACGCTTTGCGTGTGCCACCTATTAAGTAGACCAGCAATAGCCCGTTTTTAGCAACTTCGGTTTACACTCGGTTTCTATGAGTGCGACGCGTGAAGAGCGAATTGTGCTGCATCAACGTAATGAGAAGTGGCTAAATCCACCAGTTCGCATTGAGATGCCTGAGTGTATTAATTGTGACGCATGTCTGCGCGCTTGCCCGCCTCAGTTTGGGGCGATATTCAATTTTGGAACTGACGTTGTGATAATTCCAGAATTGTGTAGTGGTTGCGATAAATGTTTACCAGCGTGTCCTGTTAATTGTATTTACCCATTTGCTGACTGGCAGACTACGAGTTACCCAAGTGAGTGGTGGAGCGAACCAGGTAGCAAAAATGATCCGTACTTATAACAACTACTTATGATTCTGGCTAATGATTTTGACGAGCAATCGAAATTTATTATTTTGCGACTGCACAACTAATATGAAATCAGTGTTTGCAACTTTGCCGAGCCCATCACAAGGATCAGTTGAAATTTTTTCGTTGCGATTCAACGCTTATGGATTAATGATCGCACTTGGTGTCATCGCCGCAGTTTGGTTATTCAAAAAACGACTCGTCGAGCGTGGGCATGAGAATCCGGACGACGCAGGTTCAATCGCGATGGTTGCTGTACCGATTGGCATCATCGGTGCTCGCGCGTATCACGTGATAACTGACTTGGAAAGATTTCAAGGAAACTGGATTGATATCGTGAAAATTTGGCATGGCGGCCTTGGGATTTGGGGTGGCATCACAGTCGGAGTTATCTCCGGAATTTTTGTTGCACGCAAACGCAAACTTGGAATAGCCGTTGGCCTAACTTGTGTCGCACCTGGTCTCGCCCTTGCTCAATCAATTGGTCGATGGGGAAATTGGTTTAATCAAGAACTTTTTGGCAGACCAACAACACTGCCGTGGGCTTTAGAAATTTCTGCTGCCAAAGCGAAGTCTGCAGGCTTTGCGGCCGGAACCACTTTTCATCCGACATTTTTATACGAGTCACTCGGTTGTCTACTTATATGCGTTGCCTTAATCAAGATTGATCAAAAATGGCGCCCGCGAGACGGACGGCTTTTTGCGATGTATGTTGCTGGCTATACATTTTTAAGATTTTTCGTAGAGTCGCTGCGAATTGATACAACAAAACATATTGGTGGTTTGCGCTTAAATCAATGGACAGCGATCGTAGTTTTTGCACTTGCCGTCGTGTATCTAATCATTGATCGTCTCGTAGAATTAGAGTCGTGGCCGAGAAAATTTCAAAAGAAACTGTCGTCAAAGTCTCGCGACTCGCAAGACTAAGTCTTACTACCGAAGAAACCGAGCGGATGACAGCCCAGTTGGCTGGCATGCTCGAACATTTTCGAGATATTGACGCTCTTGATCTCGCATCGGTTGAGCCGATGACTCAGCCGTACCCATTGAAAAATGTATTGCGCAAAGATGTTGAGTTGCCATCGTTAGATCGAGATGAAGTCCTTGATCAAGCACCCGCCGCCGAGAGTGGTCGCTTTCGCGTTCCACCAACTATTGGTTTCGACGTTTAACAGATGCAGAAACTTGTTGACATTGTCGCCGGCGTAACTAACGGTTCGCTTAAAGCAAGCGCGGTCGTTGAAGAGCATTTGGCACGAATCGTTGCCCGTGAAAGTGAGATTCATGCTTTCAATTTGGTGACAGCAGATCAGGCGCGCAACGATGCCGCAAAAGTTGACGAAGATGTAAAAGCTGGCAAAAAAGTTGGAGCACTAGCTGGTGTGCCGATCGCGCTGAAAGACAACATGTGCACGCGCGGTGTTGAAACAACTTGCTCATCAAAAATATTGCAAGGTTGGAAGCCACCATACGATGCAACGGTCGTTACAAAATTGCGCGCTGCCGGCGCTGTGATCATGGGTAAAACTAATCTCGACGAATTCGCAATGGGTTCGAGCACTGAGAACTCGGCGTTTGGTCCCACTAAAAATCCACATGATATTTCGCGTGTGCCTGGTGGATCAAGTGGCGGTAGTGCAGCAGCAGTAAGCGCAGGTTTTGCTGCGGCATCTTTGGGTAGCGACACTGGTGGAAGTATTCGTCAGCCGGCAGCGTTGTGTGGAGTTGTTGGTGTGAAACCGACTTATGGAGTTGTTTCGCGCTACGGACTCGTCGCGTTTGCTAGCAGTCTTGATCAAATTGGACCATTCACGAGTGATGTGCGTGACGCAGCGACATTGCTTGAAGTTATTTCTGGTCATGACCCAATGGATTCAACTTCAATTCCGCAGGCAGCGCCGTCGCTTGTTTCGGTTCTAGATCACGGTGTTGCAGGCATGCGCATCGGCAGAGTTACAGATCTTCCCGAGGGCTGTGAGCCAGATGTTCTTGCTCGACTTGAGGCTGCGTTTGACGCCTTGCGCAGTGCTGGGGCGATAATCGTTGATGTTAAATTGCCTTCAATTCAATATTGTCTGACTGCGTATTATTTAATTGCACCGGCAGAGGCGAGCAGCAATCTCGCGCGCTACGACGGTGTTCGCTATGGCAATCGCGTTGACGCTGCGGATTTAAATTCAATGTATGCGGCAACTCGCGAGGCTGGTTTTGGTGAAGAAGTGAAACGTCGGATCATGCTCGGAACATATGCGTTGTCGGCTGGTTATTACGACGCGTATTACGGCAAGGCGCTTAAAGTTCGCCGATTGATTTCAGACGATTTTGCTCACGCCTACGAAAAAACAGATGTAATTCTCACGCCAACTTCACCTTCGGTTGCATTTAAGTTTGGCTCAAAAACCGATAATCCGTTGGCGATGTACTTGTGTGATGTGTTTACGATTCCAACAAATTTGGCGGGTCATCCCGCAATGAGCGTGCCATTTGGAACAGGCGCAGATTCAATGCCAGTTGGCGTGCAAGTTTTGGCGACAACTCTTGGTGAGCAAGCAATGTTTAAAGTCGCTGCTGAACTTGAGAGGTCGTTATGAGCGAAGTCGCAGCACTTCCTAACGGTTGGCAATTAATTGTTGGTTTAGAAGTTCACGTTGAACTAGCGACGAAAACAAAAATGTTTAGTGCTAGTGCAAATAGATTCGGCGATGAACCGAACACGAATATTGATCCTGTGACACTGGGTTTGCCAGGTGCTCTGCCTGTTCTAAATCAACATGCCATCGAACTTGCAATGCGAATTGGTTTGGCGTTGAATTGCAAAGTTCAGCCGTGCAC
>CAMCUE010000039.1 GCA_945878705.1 Ferrithrix thermotolerans DSM 19514
CTGCTCCAAGCAGAATTAAACATTCTATTTTTCCAGCTGCGGCTTTTGTCAAAATATCAATTGCGTCGCCAGAGTTTTTTTGTGGAGTGAGCCCAACCGCAACTGCTCCACGAACATTTCCGCGACGTAACACTGGGAGAATTTTTGCATTCGGAATTGCATGAAGAATCTCACCCAGAGCATGCAGAGTAAACGATTCGTTCTCGGCCAAGTTCGCACGGCCAAGTACGACAACAACCTCGCCACGACGAATTTGTTCTTGCATTTCTTGTGTCTCAAGAGTCTCGCGAACAACTTGAGCCTGCCGACCTGGCTCAAAAGAGACACTTCGCCATGCATACGGAGTCAAACCAGAATCACGCGGGGAGAACTCTAAAATTCGTGACTTTCGTTTTTGCGCTGCGTCACGAACCCGTAGATAAAGCACAGGAAGTTCTTCTTTGAGATCTGGTGACAACAAAATGATTGTGCTTGCAGCACAAGTTTCATCGATTGTTGCTTGGGCTAGGTTAAAAATTTCTGGCGTTAAGCCGTCACCGAGTTGAGAATCGCGTTGTGTGATTCCAAGTTGATCTGCCAGCGATGCCCAAGCGAATGCGTCTTCGTTAGTTCCACGAGCACCACCAAGAATTGCTACTGAATCGGTGCCGCTGTTCAAGGCGGTGCGAATAATTCTCGCTGCAGATTCGAGAGCGACCGACCATGACGTAGTAGCAAGACCAGAATCTATTTTGATTAATGGCGCAATCAATCGCTCGGTCGAATTGACCGACTCAAAGTTGTAGCGACCACGATCACACAGCCAACCCCAGTTGACTGGGTCTATATCTACTCCTTGAAACCGAACCAATTCATCTCGGCTGCTTTGCACGACTACGCGACAGCCAACTGAGCAAGAAGTGCAAGTGCTTTCTGTTTGCTCAATATCCCATGGACGAGCTTTAAATCGATATGGCTTTGCGGTCAATGCTCCTACTGGACAGATTTGAACAGTGTTTCCAGAGAAGTAACTGCTGAAAGGTTCTTCGGGAAACGTCATGACTTGTGTGTCATTGCCACGACTAGTAAATGAAATTAGCGGGTCTCCCGCAACTTCATCGGCGAACCTTGTGCATCGGTCACACAAAATGCAACGCTCACGGTCAAGATAAACAATTTCGCTAATTGCGATTGGTTTTTCGTAGTGACGCTTCTCTTCAACGAATCGACTTTCTCCAGGACCATGGCTGAATGCTTGATCTTGTAGTGGACATTCACCACCTTTGTCGCAAACAGGACAATCAAGTGGGTGATTGGCAAGCAAAAGTTCAAGCACACCCTCTTGAGCTTTTTTAACTGTTTCAGTTGCGGTACGAACGATTTGACCTTCGGCAACTGGCGTCATGCACGACACAACCATCATTGGTCCGCGCGGAGTTTCTACTTCAACTAGACACTGACGACACATGCCTACTGAACTCATCCGCGGGTGATAACAAAATCTTGGAATGAAATCATCGGTGCGATCGGCAGCCGCAATTATCAGCTCACCTTTTCGCGCCAAAACTGGCTTGTCATTAATCGTAATGTTTACAACATTTGGATCAGCGACAATATTTTCGGCAGTTGGATCAACAATCGTCATTAGTGCGCCCCGACCGGAGTAACCTTTTTGACTGCCGAAACCGCGGTAACAGGAATCGTCACGCGCTTTGTCACTCGTGATTCAAATTCACTTCTAAAAAGTGTCAGCGCCGAGTGAACAGGTGCGAACGCCGATGGTCCAACGAAACAAATTGTCGTCATCTTGTACGGGAATGGCACGGCAGTTAAACCTAGTTGGGCGTTCGCAGCATGCGGAAAATCTCCGGGGCAAATCATTGCACCGACTTCAAGAAGTTGTTGCAGATCGGCATCGGTGCCATCACCGTCAACAATTCGACGAAGAATTCGCTCAAGCCAAGTTCCGCCTTCGCGACACGGAGTGCACTTGCCACAAGATTCGTGCGCATAACAATGTGTCAGCGTAAGAGCCGCTGCCGGAATATCTGTCGTCTCATCCATCACGATTACTGCACCCGAACCAAGCATTGATCCTGCTGGTCCGACTTGGCTTGCTTCAAACGGTAAATCTAATTGGTCTGCAGTAAACCACGGCGCCGAACCTCCACCTGGAACAAATGCTTTGAGTTGTTTGTCATTTCGTATTCCGCCACAAAATTCTTCACCGAAAATTAGATCTCGAAAAGTTGTCGTGCCGTTGATAATTTCAAAAACTCCTGGTCGCTTGACATGACCAGACACTGCAACCATTCGTGTGCCAGGTGATGTTTTCGTTCCGACCGCTGTGTACGCGTCAACTCCATTGCACAACAGCCACGGCAAGTTAGCGAGAGTTTCAACATTATTTACAATCGTCGGCTGACCATAGAGTCCGTTCACAGCCGGAAAAAAAGGTGGCTTGAGTCGTGGCATGCCACGGTTTCCTTCGAGACTTTCGATCAGCGCAGTTTCTTCTCCGACTACATATGCACCTGCACCCCAATGCAAAATAATGTCAACCGAAAAATTTGAGCCAAGAATATTTTTGCCAACATATCCAGCGACATATGCCTCATTTAAACCCGCCGCAACTCGCTCTTGGGCGAGTGCCATTTCGCCTCTTATATATAGGAAGCACTGCGACAACCCAGCCGCATAACAAGCAATCAGACAACCTTCAATAAGTTGATGTGGATCGCGTTCCATTAGCAATCTGTCTTTGTAGGTGCCTGGTTCGCTTTCGTCACCATTGACAACTAAATACTTTGGCCAAACTTGCTGCGGGGTTAAACCCCACTTTGTTCCCGCAGGAAATCCTGCCCCACCGCGACCAAGCACCGTCGCACTTTTTACATCGTCATGAATTTCATTTGCAGGACGAGATAGCGCTGCACGTAAACCTTTGTAGCCGTTTGTAGCCAAGTAGCGATCAAGGGTGAATGAATCAGCGAATTCAAATCGTGATGTCACGATCTTTGGACGATCACCTGCAACAAATCCTGGCGCGTGAGAATAGGTTGCGCTCATAACGCTGCCTTGCCGTTTAGCCATGCTGGCGCTTGATTAACAAGTTCGGGTGACACGGCACCAACGACACGATCTGGTGCGATATGTTGGCGAACTTTCGCCAACACACCATGTGCAGGAATTTCCTCGGAAAGTTTTCCTGCTTCTAAATCGTCAATTAATTTGTCGAGGTCTGTTGTCGAAACTCGCAGTCGATAGCGATAGTTGACTTGTAGACAAGGGGCTTCTGTGCATGCAGCCTGACATTCTGCGTGAGCGAGCGTAAACATTCCATCTTGGGTTGTTCCGCCTGCTTTGACTCCGAGTCGTTTTTCGGCATGATGCATTAACTCGTGTGCGCCCATCAAGGCACACGACATCGTTCCACAGATATTGACCAAATATTTACCGATTGGTTCAAAACGAAACATTTCATAAAAAGTTGCAGTGCCATAAACCTCGGCTGATGTGACACCGACGAGTTCACCTAGATGAACCATTGCTTCACGGCTGATGTAACCAGTTTGCTCTTGGGCCAAGTGCAACAACGGAATCAAGGCCGATTTTTGTCGCGGATAGCGAGCGATGATTTCTTTTGCAATCACCAAGTTTTTGTCAGTTAAACGACTCATCGATCAACCTCACCAAGCACTGGATCAACTGAAGAAATTACAGCAACAGCATCGGCGATAAGTCCTCCATGCATCATCAACGGCATCGTCTGAATGTTGACAAAACTTGGTGCTCGCACATGCATTCGATACGGCGTGGCAGATCCATCGCTGGCAATGTAACAACCAATCTCGCCACGTGGACTCTCGATCGCGACGTATGCTTCGCCCTCTGGAACTTTGAAACCCTCCGTAAAAATTTTGAAGTGGTGAATCAACGCTTCCATTGACTCATCAATTCGACCGCGAGGTGGTGGCGTGACTTTTTTGTCTTGAATTCGATAGTCACCTTGCGGCATACGATCTAAAATTTGTCGAACAATTCGCATTGACTCGCGAATTTCGTTAAGACGAATTGAATAACGATCAAAAGCATCGCCATAACTTCCGACGATTACATCAAATTCAACTTCGCTATAACGCAGATACGGCATGTCGCGACGTAAATCCCATGCCAGACCTGTGCTTCGCAAAATTGGACCAGTCGCACTCAAAGCAATTGCTTCATCTCGAGTGATCACACCAACACCTTGAAGCCGTTCGCGCCAAATTGGCTGTCCTGTCATCAAAATCTCATACTCTGCAAGACGCTGTGGCAGTGCATCAAGCAAACCAAGCACTTCGTCCCGCCAACCTGCTGGCAAATCTGCTGCGACTCCACCAGGGCGAATGAAGTTGTGATTCATTCTTAAACCCGTAACTTTTTGAAAGAATCGCAAGACTTCTTCGCGCTCGCGAAATCCGTAGAGCATCATTGATACTGCACCAATATCCATGCCGTTCGTCGCCATAAACAATAAATGGCTGCTGATGCGATTTAATTCTGAAAGCATCATTCGAATCCACACTGCGCGTTCAGGAATATCTTGATCAATGCCCAAAAGTTTTTCGGTCGCCATTGAGAAAACGAGTTCGTTATTAAGCGGTGATGCATAATCCATTCGGGTGACATTTGTGCCGCCCTGCATAAATGTCAATGACTCGCCGGTCTTCTCCATTCCAGTATGCAAATAACCAATCACTGGCTTGCAACGCAAAACAGTTTCACCTTTTAGTTCAAGCATCAATCGCAATACTCCGTGTGTACTCGGGTGTTGTGGACCCATGTTGATGATCATCGTTTGATCTTCACTCTGTGTGTCAGCAAGTGACGCAACTTGCGATTCACTCATTCGTAAAACTGCGCCCGACTCTCGAAGCACTGCTTTGTGCGACATATCGGCACGCAACTGCAGTTCTTGGCCACCCTCAGATGTGCCGGCAGAAATAATTTCGGCTGCGTTGCTTTTGTTTAAGTTCTCGGTTGTTGTCATGAGGCTGCGCCCTTGAATTGCACCGGAATACTTCCTTGCGAATAATCTTTGCGCAACGGAAAGCCAACCCAATCTTCTGGCATCAAAATTCGTGTCAGATCAGGATGACCCGTGAAAGCAATCCCGAACATGTCGTAAACTTCTCGCTCCATCGCTTCAGTTCCTGGATAGAGATCAAAAGCCGAATCAATTGATGGGTCAGACTCTAAAAGTTGTACCCGTAAGCGCACACGGCGACGCTGTGACAACGAAAGCAAATTTACAACTAGTTCGAAACGCTCAAGTGAAATTTGAGTTGCAACTTCTGGCGAAATCGTGCGACCAGGATGAGTCAAGTAATCAACAGCAGTGAGATCAGCACACATCTCAAAGCCTTCGCTGCGCAAAGTGGTTAGCGTTTTTAGATAGTCAGTCTTTGAAACAAAACGAACATCATCAGCAGTGTGACTGTTGGTTTGCGACATTTTTCAACGGTTTCCGAGAATTACTGGCGTGATTGAGCCAGCAGGAATTTCTTGAATACGAACTTGCGCGCCTGCGCCAGTTGATGCGCGACGCTTCATGATTTCGCCGTCTTCGATTAGTTGATGCAAAGTTTCAATTGCATGAATTAGCGTCTCAGGTGTCGGTGGGCAGCCGGGTGCATAAACATCAACTGGCACGATTTGGTCGACGCCCTGGACAATCGCATAATTATTGAACATTCCACCACTACTGGCACATACGCCCATTGAGATGACCCATTTTGGTTCCATCATTTGGTCGTAGACCTGGCGCAATACTGGCGCCATTTTTTGACTGACGCGACCAGCCACAATCATGATGTCGGCCTGGCGAGGTGATGCACGAAATACTTCCATACCAAATCGCGCTAGATCGTAATGTGCGGTTCCAGAAGCCATCATTTCAATTGCACAACAAGCCAGACCAAATGTTGCTGCCCAACTAGATCTTGAACGCGACCACTTAACTAGATCTTCAACTCGACCAGTTAGAAAGTTGTGCTCAAGCCCACCGAGCCCTTCATCTAGAACATTGCGAACAACTCCCATCAGTTGGCAGTCTTTTGAGATTCTCGACCATCAAGACCAACTCGACGAATTGTGGTTGCAGTTGTTCGCGACTCTGAAAAAATATCATCGTCAATAGTCAGCAACTGACGCGGCTTATTAATTGGACCCCAGTCCAAGGCTCCACGCGCAATAACATAAACGAACGCGACAAAAAACACCGCGCTAAATGCGGCGAACTCATAAAAACCATAGGCACCAAGCGCTCCACTTGAAACTGCATAGGGATACGCAAAAATTATTTCAATATCAAACATTATGAACAGCATTGCAACAATATAAAAACTCACTGGGAACCGTTCGGGTGCTTCACGGCTTGGAACTATTCCACACTCGTATGGTGCTTCTTTCGCCGAGTTCGGTCGACGCGGCGCCAATAATTTTGAAGCGACTACTGACCCTGCGCCAAATAAAACTGCAAGAACTGTCAGTACGACAATCGGAAGATACTGACCCACAATTTAGACCTTTGCAGGCGACTGTTCTTTAAGGTTCTGTTGCAAATTTAGATCTCTTTTGTGCAAAATCCGACATAGCAACAAGAAAATAATTGTTGAACCAATTGTGATGAAAATTGCGGGCTGACGCTTAGTGCCAAGGTCGCGGATCATGTGAATGTAGCGACGCGGTTGAGTTTCGTCGACTACAGGACGCGCTGGCGCGCGGCCGGGTTCTGTTCGCTGTGGCACTACTGGCGCAACTTCAACAAGTGAAAAATGTGGCTTATGAAAGAACGCGATGAAGTCGAGCGAGTTGTTTATTTTTGGCCAACGGTCCCCACCCTTGTCGTAAACAGCGAGAGAAATATATTCGCCGGCAACAAGCTCTTCTGCTTCTTGTTGAATAATTTCATCAGACGCAGCAACTGCTTGACCACGGCGTGGATCAGACTCTTCTAATAACAACCATCCTTCGCTCTGCAATGCGGTTGAAACTTTTCTTGAGTCACCCTGAACTTCGCCACTGAGTTCTAATGGTTGCTCCAATATTTCTGAACCTTGCAATAAAGACGCTTCACGCACAATCGTTACTGGTTCTGCTGGTTGCCATGTCGGCTCACGACCTTTTAGACCGATACCGTAAGTCCACCAAATTACACCCATTGTTGCCATCCAGCCGAATAATCCGGCAAGTACGACTAAAAATCCAAGGCGTGCTCCTAAGTTTGTGCCGACTACTAAATATGTTCCACCGATAAGCACGCCAACGGCAATTGCCACAATGACGATTCCGCGCAGTTCGGGCTCCCAGTTAATTGCAAGAAGCGACAACATTTATAAACCTCTCACATAGTCAATGATTGCTGCGATTTGATCATCGGTGAGCATTAATCCAAATGCAGGCATTCGACCCGAACCTTGACCTTGTTGCCCATATTTTTTGCCGAGTTCGCTACCGCCCTTGATGAACTCAATCATTTCGTCTCTTTGCGGAAACTGTCGAACTGCCGAACCGCCCGTGAGGTTTGGACCAAGCGCTCCACCACCAGTTATTTGAGGTTGGCCGTATGACCAACCTTTTGTGTGGCAACGGGCGCAAGAAAAGTTTCCACTCCCAAGATCTAAATTAAATAGTGCTTCACCAACTGTCGCGTAAGTTTTAGCCTTAACAAGTCTTTCTGCTTCAGCTTGAATCTCTTGCTGTTTGGCTGCTGGCAGCTTGCCATTTTCGTCGCGTGGAATCTGAATACTTTTTACATACTCCAGAACAGTTTGAATTTGCTGATCATTCAACGGTCCACCACCAACAAGGCCCCATGCCGACATCGGCGAAAATGGACGACCGTAATTTAGAATAAATCGAAACTCTTCATCGCTGTAGCGATAGAAAACCGTATTAATCGCTGGAGCCTTCCAGTTGACTTGTTCTACCGCTCCAGTCTTTGGGTCAGTAATTGCGTACGAAGCAACGCCACCACCACCTTTCATTCCTCCGTGACAACCTGCGCAGTTATATCCACCGTCTGCAGTTGTCGCAAAAAGTCCACCACCCCAAGTTTCAAACTGGTGTTGAAACTCTTTTTCTGCTCCGACCATGCGACCTGGTTCAAGAATCCAATACAGCGGAAGCGCGATTGTTACGACGGCAAGAAACGCAAGACCAATAAATTGAGTACGTTCAATTTTTTCACCCTCAAGACGTTCGTCGTCGTAATACGGTTTGCGATTGGCTGCGAGTTTTATTTCTGAGCCGATTTCGCGTTTGCTCGAGCGAATATTTGCCAGACCGTAAACAATCCAACCAAGAACAGCGACGAGAAGAATTACCCAAGCAATCGTCGTGGTTGTATCGGCAAGAGTAGTTGTGCTGAACATTTAGTGATCTCCAGACGCACCAACACAGTTGGGGCCTTCTGCTTCTTGTCCGGTTGTGTTTGTTCCGATCGGTGGACCACCAAAAACGGTGCCTGTATCAATAACCAACATTCCATTATCCACTGAAACTCCGAATCGATCCATTCCGCGTGGTGCGGGACCACCCTTTTTCTCACCGACCCGGTTGTATTGCGAGCCGTGACATGGGCACTCGAACCATTGCGACGATGAGCATTCAGGCACTCGACAACCAAGATGAGGACACTTTTGGTATAACGCAACTACTCC
>CAMCUE010000040.1 GCA_945878705.1 Ferrithrix thermotolerans DSM 19514
GTGATAATTACTGGGTATTGCTTAACCATGGCTTACTTTGATCGTAAAAACTGTGGAACCAAACTCCGGAGTTTTTGCTCTAGGCGATATGCGCGAGATGCTTCTAGAAACTTAACTCGAATGCGGGCTTTGTCGCGTTGCATCAAGAACTTCTCTGCGCGAGCAGTCAGGGCAACTAATTCTGCCTGAATTTGAGCTCGCTGGGCATTTGTGACGGCGAGATCACGAGTCAACTGTTCAATGCGACTGGCCATTGGTTTTCGTTCAAGAACGTATTGCGCAACTTTGGCTTCTGTGAATTGACTGAACGCGTCATATTTGTTGCGCACCGCATTGACTTCATTGATGACTTCGGTCAATAGTTTTTCGTAGTCTTGATCAGCAATGGTCACATAGTCATTGTACTCAAGTTAGTTATAGCAATTAAGTCGTAAACGCTACTCATAAATGGGCTGAGGTAGATTCTTAAGTGATGAAATCGGCTCAAACAAATTATTTGCGTTTCTGGTATTGGCTTGAGTATTTATATGTCGTGGTGTTGGTTGCAACCCTGACGCAAGGACCAGTCAATAAAATTTGGGAGGGCAGTAGCCAGATTGACTCGAGGGTAATTGAAATCACGAAATTTGCTACCTATCTGCTCGTGCAAGCACCAGCAGCGTTTCTACTTACTCGAAGGGGAATTTCGAAAAAACAGTTAACAGGGCCAGTAGGGGTATTGCTCGGTTTTGTTGGATGGATGTTGTTGTCAACGCTTTGGGCGACATCAAGTAGCAACACTATGTTTGAGGCCGTCACACTGGCTATGACTTGTTTTGCGGGTTTGTATGTTGCAACAAGCTTTACATTGGTGCAACAACTAAGTTTATTTTTCGTAGCGATGCAACCAGGTTTATTCTTCTCGTGGTTTGCAGTTCGTCAAAACTGGTCATCGTCGATCCAAATTGAAGACGGAAACTGGGTCGGAATTTATTTCAATCGAAATTCTCTAGCACCTACGGCAGCCTTAGGGTTGCTTTGCGCAGCCGCTCTGGTATGGATCGTTTTAATTCGTCGTCCTAAACAGTGGCTGGCTTTCACTGCCGTTTTAGTAGCCCTATTAATGTTTGATGGTTTAATGCTTTTGCGCAGTGGATCATCAACTTCGGTTGGAGCAATTTTAGTTTTCGGGACTGTATGGGCATTTTGGACAATTGTTCGCTGGTTAAAACGGCGAATGAATATTTCGCCACGACAAATGTTGCGAAGTGTCTACACCGGTTTTTTGGTTTCTCTAATTTTCGTTACGACACTCGTATTTTATTTTCAGCAAAGACTGCTTAATTTAGTAGGCAAGAAAATTGATTTCAATGGGCGAGAAGTCTTGTGGCGATATAGTTGGGATGGTTTTACTGACCGACCAATAATCGGTTGGGGCTGGATGTCGGCGTGGCGAACGCAGGGATTCTTTAAGAAATATGAATTCTGGTGGTCGCTGACGAATAACTATTGGTCGCATAGCGCGATGATGGATGTTCTTCTTGGTGGCGGAGTAATCGGAGCAACCTTGTTAGTTGTTGTGATTGTCTGGAGTGGAGCGCAACAACTTGAACGGGTTTATACCCAAACAGCAGGACAGTGGACATTCGCCGCTACTTGGTTTGTGATCGCGGCGTCAACGCAAGAGAGTTTTATTATCGGCAACCATTTTTTGTGGTTGTTGCTCGTTGCTTCAATGACTGGCGTTAAAGACGATACAAGTATTGGTCTTGACTAAATATTATTGTTCCTGTAAAAGTCTGATCATTAGTTCTCGAGAGTCGCTGGGGTTTTCTACAACACTTGTTTGATCAATTGCTTTGACCAAAACATGTGAAATCAATGGATGACGAGGGCGCTCGTCTGTCTCGCCGTCAGCAAAGAGTTCCTCGTGAACTTTTTCTCCGACTCGAAGTCCAACAACTTCAATCTTGATTGGCTTTCCACTATTTTTAACAAGTTGCTCAGCAACATCATGAATATTTACTGGCTTACCCATATCAAGAACCAACACCTCACCTGTCTGACCAATTGCACCTGCTTGAACGACCAATTGCACTGCCTCAGAAATTGTCATGAAATAACGAGTAACACCGCGATGTGTAACAGTTATAGGTCCACCCTTAGTAATTTGATCTCGGAAAGACATCAGCACACTTCCACGCGAACCTAAAACATTGCCGAAGCGAACTGAAATATATTTGCCAGGCCCCGAACTAAAAGCAAAAGCAGCGGTGAGACGCTCGGCGATTCGCTTTGAGAATCCGAGAACACTGATCGGATTAGCAGCCTTATCAGTTGAAATATTGACAAAAATTTCGACGCCAGCACGTTGAGCAGCAGTAAGCATCGTGAGTGTGCCGAGCACATTGGTTTGGTATGCCTCGTGCGGGTATCGCTCTAATAACGGTAGGTGTTTTAGCGCCGCCGCGTGAAAGACGACTTGTGGTTTTCGTGTTTCAAAAATTTCGTTGATTGCTTTTTTGTCTCTCAGATCGGCGAGCACCGTCTGAGGAGTGTCAAGCAGAGCGCGACCATAAATCGAGAGCTGAACTTCGTGTAACGCACTTTCGTCACGATCAAGCATGATTAATTCGCCAGGGTTGAACTTGACCAATTGTCGACATAGTTCACTACCGATACTTCCGCCGGCTCCAGTTACAAGCACGCGGCGGTTAACAAGATATTGCGAAATCTCGTCAAGATTAATTTTAACGCGTCGTCTGCCGAGGAGGTCTTCGTCAGTCAAATCACGAATATCTGCTGTATCAACTTCGCGGTCATCGAGACTTTGCACAACGGGGAGAATCTTCACCTCAAGTTTGGACTGACGTGCAAGTTCAACAATTTCACCGACCACTGTCGAGTCGGCAGATGGAATTGCAATCAGCAGTGTTGAAGCGCCAGTTCGCTGGGCGACTTTGGCGATTTCGTCTCGTCCACCAAGTACGGGAACACCAGAAATACGCAACCGATGAGTTTTTGAATTGTCGTCCAGGAAGGCGACTGGCAGATAAATCGAGTTTGGATTACGAAGCATTGTGTTGACGATTTGAATTCCGCCTTCACCTGCACCATAAATAATCAGTTTTGTCGAGTTATGCGCGGATGGTCTGCGCAATTGTTCGCGCACGAGTCGCCATGTGTAACGACTTGCCGTCGTAAAGAATAAGCCAAAAATTCCGCCAGCGATAATCGCACTTCGTGGAAACGCATCTACCGATGTGTCTAGAAAACGAATTCCCATAAGCACAATTGTGGTAATTAATGCCGAAAGAATCAAGCCCTTAACTTCATCAAAACTTCCGTATCGCCAGCGTCGACGATAAATGCCAACGATGTATCCGGTAATGGCTTGGACAACTGAAACCACCGGTAAGACCCGAATGAGAGTGCTTTGCACTACTCCACGAATATCGACTTCACCCTGAAGGTATGAGCGCATCACTAGAGCAATTGCTACAGCCAATACCCATGCCAAAATATCTAAAACAAACTGAGCGACACTTGTTATCGAGTGAAAGCTTTTTGAATTACCAAATCGCTCTGCTGTTAACCAAATGCGGTTGCGCGAAGTTTGCTTTGCTTCCATGGATTTTTAGCCGACTAGGACAACACCGAGAATTGTGTTTCCAGATTTCTCAACCACGGTCCACGCATATTGCAACTCAGTGGTCTCGCTGTGATGCTTATTCGCCAGTAAAATAATTGGTGAGTCAGTTGCCGGAGCAAGTGCTTTTGCATCCAAAGACTGGATTTGACCAGCAAAAATAACATCGCACGACAGAATTTTTTTCAAATCTTTAACTTTTTGTTTGCCGTCTTCAAGCGACCCAATTTGGATAATCCGTAAGGCAGTTGATTTTTTTATTGTGTGCACGCCTTTAATCGCCGCGGCGAGGTGTTGGAGAGAACTCGCCTTGCTTTTAGTTGACAAAACTCCAAGAAATTGTTTGTAGCCGACAAGATTTACTAACTGCTTGGCACTTCTGATCTTCCCGTCGCTAAAGATTAATTGAAGCAAAATTAGACATCCAATAATTAGCCCGATCATCAAACCAAACATATATGTAGATTTTTTGACCGTCGTAATTTGTTCGCCACCAAAATATTCTTGTTCGAAAACAAGCTTTAGTTCGCCTGTTGTAAGTTCAATTGATTTCTGGAGCGCTTCTCGTTGTAGTTGCAACTGTTCCAGGGCAGCAGTTGAAATATTTTTTGGAGAAGAAATTAATGAGTCAATTAACTTGATTGAATTTTGTAGACCCGCTTTGGTTGCATCTGCGCGAATCGAGACCAACTTCGCCGCGTAAGCATCGATTACTTTTTGACAATTAATCGGATCAGTTTCTGTGCACGAAAATGAATACGACGAGCTTCCGAATGAAACAAAAGAAAATCTATTTTTGCCTTCGCTGCCTTGTGAAGAAGTAAGTGAAAAGTTTGGCTCAGATCGAACCACATTAATGTCAACTGGACCATCGATATTTGCCAAGAGCTGCGCCTTAGTAGTGTCACTGAGTAAGTTTGAGAGTTGGTTTGCTTCGCTCGGGAATGGACGAATCAGAGATGGGTCAAGCCCGACAATTGAAAGTGGACCGGCCTCATCAAGGGGCTCAAATGCCTGTGTCTTTGTGAAATATCGTGGTGAGGTTTGCAGATCTGACTCTTGCCAAAACATGAAAGCCAGACCGATCAACATTGTGACTGGGACTATCCACCACTTTCGAGAAATAACCCGAAGTATCAAAGCAGAATCAAACGAATAACTTCTCTTGGTTTCTAATGGAGTCACAAATATTAAGGCTATCAGTGAGATAGTTTGCGCAATATCGTTTGCACTGTGTGAGATACCGTTAAACACGCGACTGTATTGATCGCAGTGCGTAAACAGGGAGAATTTTAAAAATGGTTACAGACTTTGAACATCTTTTCGGTTATCAAGATGTCGTCGATAGTTCTTCCGATCTAGAAAAAGTCGGTGACGAACTTTTAGTTTTATCCTGCTGGACATCGGAGTTTTGTTCTCTAATCATTCGGGCGACTCAAGCTGCAGGTTGTTTTGCACCAACTGCAGGCGACCCAGTGCCAGGACATGAAGTCTCGTTGGCACTAATCAGTCCGCGACTTTTTGAGAATATCCAAAATGACTTTGGCATGCGAATTTGGCCACAACTACAACAGCACTGGCCGCTAATCGACTACCACGGAATCCAAGACATATTTGTGATTAAGTTCGAGGTTGGTCAGCAACAAGAATTGCGACTGCATCATGATATTGCCCAAGTATCTGCGAGTATCAAACTCAATAATGATTACGAAGGTGCAGAACTTGAGTTTCCGCGTCAGAAATATTCAAATCGTGAAATACCGGTCGGTCATATGTTGGCTTGGCCAAGTTTGGTGACACATCCACATCGCAGTTCACCAATAGTTAGTGGCGTAAAGTACAGCGCAACAGTTTGGTTTGAACTGCCGATTGTTAATAGTTAGGGTTTAAATAGTTCGGCGCCTGACGCGAAGTGGGCGATTTTCTGCGTTAAGACAGTGACCGTCTTTCAGGTCAAATCGCCAACCATGCAATGAGCAAGTTAATTCGCTGCCATTTATCTCTCCGAATATTGAAAGATCTGCTTCGCGATGTGGACATTTTCTTTGCATTACGTATTCACCGAGTTCAATTTCATCGCTTAATTCTGAATTCACACCTCGTCGTCGGGCAGCCTCACTTTCTGTGCGTCGCATGCGGTCGACGGAAAGACTTTTAAAAAAGTTATATAAATATTCGTTGAATTCTCCAGAACGCCAAGCAGAAAATCGGCAAGACAAGAAAAATGAGTTAGACCAATCGACGGCATGTTGGCTGACGACTTTCTCAAGTAAATCTCTAGGGATTGTAAAACTGAAACCTAATGGTTGATTAGAAAATTTTTCAACTTTGCCAGTTGGAAAGTTGACCAAAATGTCAAGATCATCTGTTTTTATTAAACAACAGGCCCCGATTGCTTTGCACAGTGTCGGGGCTAAAGCCATCAGCGGTTCAAACCACGTTTGAATTGTTGAGGTCAAATCAGTACGACCAACAGCCCAGCGCTGTTTTTCGACAACTAACCAATCTGCCCAGTCTGTTTGATATTTGCGGAGGTACTGTTCCTTTTCTGCGAAAATTTTTTCGACATCGATGTCTTTTGGGTGAGTGATTGAAATTGTCTTAGGTGAGATGTCAATCACGGTGCCGGGGACTGCAAGGATGTCGTTGTTGCGCTGAATCTTGCCTAGCCGCTCAAGAAACTTTGTTTGGTCAGGAAAAATTGAAATTTCGTCGCCGGTTATGAAATTCAAGTGGAATAAAGACTCATCAAGAAAACATGGCGGTCCGGCTGAGGGCACTACTGCTCTGGCATTTAGAGTTTCGACATATTTGAGGGCGCGAGCAAATTGACTTTCAACTTTTGCCTTAGCGAGACGATGCTTCGTCTCATGATCATCGTCATAAACCATCGGATACCAAATTGCTCCGCTGTATTGCAACCAATGCAAATCAACGGGGCCGTGTTTTAGCAGTGCTTCAAGATCTCCAGTTCGACAGTCGTTTTGATTTACCAGTCGTGTTTCACCATCACTTACAACAAGTGCCGAGTCGCCACCGGGCCCATCTGTAATTGAAGTTTCAACATGAATTGCGATTTTTGTTCGTGAATCGATTTGCAACTCTTCACCGTGAACAGTTTTTAGGAAATTTTTGAATCCAAGATCGGTTAATCGGCGCTCAAGTTCATGACTTGGGAAATCAGGAAGCAAGACGACAACATCCCGACTTACATTTTCTCTTAAAAAGGCTTCGTCGAAATGGTCGCCATGAATATGCGATATATATAGGTGAGTCGGTGATTCAATTTCTGCGAGCAAATCTTTTGACAACTGATCATTTCGTGGAAAAACGAACCATGAGCCAAAAAATGCTGGGACAAACCACGGGTCGCAAAGAATTCTCGACTCTCCAGAATTGATCAGAATCCCGGCGTGTCCAAGCGAGACTGCTCGCATATTTATTTAAGCAACTGGAGGATCAGTAAATTGCTGGCCGGCTCGGGCCACATGCTCCGTCCACTCTTTGCCATTCCAGTATCTCAATTCAAAACGGCTAGACGGATCGGCATACCAAGCAGCAGGGACTTCATGATTATTAGTGCCACTAGAAATTGCATTTGAAGTCATATCAGCATTCGTGTTTTGCGAAACATTTGAGTTAGTTGAGGTGTTCGTTGCGCGGCGCAGGAATGCGCAATATCGCCCGTCAGTCGTCGGCACGATTGAAACAACTTCCCAACCTTCTGCTGATTTTTTTGTGAGCTCTCCTGCGAGTGCTTCTGGGCTGGAGTTGTATGGGTTAAACGCGGCGTACTCAAACATAAAAACAGGCTAGTGCGAACGGTGGTTCATTAAATGACCATGAATACGAAATCTGTGCAACGTAACCTTGTATCAGTCATGAAAAATCGTTCAAAGCGCATTGGATACTTTGGTCCAGCAGGCACTTTCACTGAGCAAGCACTCCTGACACAAAAAGATCTTGCTATTTGTGAACTTGTTGCATTTCGTACTGTGCCAGATGTCTTAGACGCAGTTGAGTCGGGTGAAGTTGAGCAAGGTTTTGTACCGATTGAAAATTCAATTGAGGGCACAGTTAATTTCACCCAGGACGCACTTGTGTTCGATCACAATTTATTAATTCAGCGCGAGGTGGTGTTAGATATTGAGCATTGCTTGGTTGCCCGTAAAGGGGTATCCATCACCGAGATTATTGGCATAATGTCGATTCCGGTTGCGACTGCTCAGTGCCATAGTTATTTACGAAAGCAGTTTCCAAAACTTGATGTTCGAGCAGCAAACTCAACTGCAGAGGCTGCACAATTAGTTGCCGCAAATACCGAAGAGAAACTTGCAGCCGTTGCGCCAAGAAACGCAGCAAATGTTTATGGTCTTGAAGTTATTGCTACTGATATTGCTGATCATCAAGGAAACCAAACTCGTTTCGTACTCGTCGGCAAAAACACCGTGCCACAAGCAACGGGCCACGACAAAACCGCGATTGTTGTTTTTCAACGGGCTGACGAACCAGGAAGTTTGATTTCTATTTTGCAAGAGTTCGCAGCACGACGAATTAATTTATCCGTGCTACTTTCGCGACCCACAAAACGCGGCGGGCTTGGCGACTATTGCTTCATCATGTATGCAGACGGCCATATTCAAGATGAGTTAATGGCAGATGCTCTGCGTGACCTGCATGCCAAACAAGGCGATGTTAAATTTCTTGGTTCGTACCCGGCTAGTGGTGAACATGCGCACACTGCACGCGAGCACGCCGACAGCCGCTGGCGTGAAGCAGATGATTGGATGCAAGAACTGAGAAGTCGCATCGTCAGATAGCGTCTACGAGCGGAACGGTGGCAGAGTGGACAAACGCATCCGCCTTGAAAGCGGACGGCTGTAAAAGGCCCGGGGGTTCGAATCCCTCCCGTTCCGCCAAC
>CAMCUE010000041.1 GCA_945878705.1 Ferrithrix thermotolerans DSM 19514
TCAGATATTGCGTTGCTCGTAATAGATGCAACCGAAGGTATTACGAGTCAAGATCAAAGACTTGCTGAACGAATTGATGCCTCTGGTAGCCCTGTGGTCGTGGTTCTTAATAAGTGGGAAATGCTAAACGCAGATCAGCGTGCCGAAATCGATATAGAAATTGGTCGTAAATTATTTTTCGTGGGCGATGCGCCAGTTTTGAAGATGTCAGCGTTAACCGGGAAAGGTGTACAGAAACTACGACCAGTGTTGCAAGATTCAATTGAGCAATATCATCGTCGCGTACCAACTCGTGATGTCAACAGGGTGATAGCGCGAGCGCAACAACAGCAACCAGCCCCAAGTGGCGGTCGAGTGTTGTATGCACTACAAGGTGCGTCTGATCCACCGACGTTTACTTTGTTTGTTAATAAAGAGTTGCCGCCAACCTATTTGAGATACCTCGAGCGATCAATTCGAGAAGGTTTTGAATTCGGTTCGGTGCCGATCAAGATTCGCGTACGCAAGCGGGCAGAGTAGAGATCGATGCCGTGGTGTGAGCCTTGTGCAAAATATTTTGCACCGACGGCACTGACTACTTCGGGTGACTGTCCGACTTGTGGGGTTCGCGCAATCGCCGCCGATATTCATGGTCGGGTTACTGCCAAAAATCTTGACCTTCGTGCACTAGCAGCCGCTGGTGATCCGGGTTCAGAGAAAGTTCCGTGGCACTTTAAGTTGCTAGTTGCGTTGCTGGTGGTTTATTTGGGCTGGCGAATTGTGTCGTTATTTGTATGAGTTCCGTAGAGTTAGTGAGGTTGCGGGCTGTAGCGCAGCTTGGTTAGCGCGCTTGTCTGGGGGACAAGAGGTCGGAAGTTCAAATCTTCTCAGCCCGACCATTTTTCTGAATCGCTATTTGTCTAGGATCTAGCAGTCGTAAAGATAAATAGTTTTGAAAGACCGCAGGGGGAACAATGAAATTGGCAGATCGTTTGAATCGTCTGGGTACCGAAACGGCTTTTGCTGTTGCCGCTACGGCTACTGATTGGGTCTCAAAAGGCAATGAAGTTTTTCCATTTCATCTCGGTGACCTGAATCTTGCAACACCCGAAAATATTTCGAATGCGATGCAACAAGCTGTTGCCCAAGGCAAGACGGGTTACTGCCCGAACGCAGGGATCGCACCACTTCGCTTGGCACTCGCGCAAAGTCTCGGTCAACAACGAAATGTAATTTTCGCACCTGAAAACATTGCCGTGCAACCGGGTGGAAAGCCAGTGATCGGAAAGTTCCTGCGCAGTGTGATGAATCCTGGAGATGAGGTGTTGTACCCGAATCCGGGTTTCCCGATCTATGAGAGCCAGATTGAATTTAACGATGGTGTTGCCGTGCCTTACCGTTACCTTGACACCGAAAATGGTTTTCAAATTGACTTAGATTATTTGACTTCGAAAATTAATTCAAACACGAGAGCGCTAATACTCAATGATCAGCAGAATCCATTGGCTGCAGAAATGACAGACGATGAGCGTCAAGCACTTGCCGATTTGGCGATCAAACACAATTTGTGGGTGCTGTCAGACGAAGCATATTTTGACATTCGATATGCGGGCGAAAGCAAAAGTATCGTTTCGCTGCCAGGGATGCTTGAGCGCACCGTGATCTTGTATACATTTTCCAAAAAGTTTGCGATGACTGGTTGGCGACTTGGCGCAGCCATCGGGCCAGTCGAACTAATTGAACGCATTTCTAAATTAAATACGAACGAAGAGAGTTGTACGGCGCAGTTTGTGCAGTGGGCGGGGGTTGAAGCGATCACCGGAGATCAGTCGGGCGCCAAAGAACTTGTTCGTGTTTTGAAAACGCGCCGTGATGCGACGATCGCGGGCATTAATAATGTTCACGGGATGCGAGTGCACACTCCAAATAGTGCGTTTTATGTTTTCCCTGAGGTTTCACAGACGATGGCTCGCACAGGACATGACGATGTTGCGAAATTCGCATCGGACGCACTTCATAATTCGGGGATGTCATTTTGTACACGAAAGCATTTTGGTCGTCCACTCGCAGATGAGCGTGGAAATTACATTCGACTTGCCTACAGCGGTATCAATAATCCGCAAATCGAAAAAGGGCTAAGTCGTTTGGCGGATTGGGTTAATTCAAAATGAGTTTGAAGGTTGTTGTTACTGGCAAGATTCCATCTGCCGGTTTGAAGACCTTAAGCGATTCAGGGATTTCGCCAATTGCATGGGATGAAGATAAACCGATGTCTAGGCCAGCATTACTTGAGGCTGTAAAGGGTGCAGAGATACTGATTACTTTGTTAACCGAAAAAGTTGACAGCGAATTATTGGATGCAGCCGGCACGCAACTTAAGGCCGTGTGCAATGTTGCTGTTGGGTATAACAACATTGATGTTGCAGCGTGCACCACGCGAAATGTTCGTGTGACAAATACGCCAGGTGTGCTGACCGATGCAACTGCCGATATTGCTTTCGCTTTGGTTCTAATGGTGACACGCAGACTTGGCGAGGGCGAGCGTGTGATTCGAAGCAAAAATGATTGGCAGTGGGGGATGCACTACATGCTCGGCTCGGGAATCCAAAATCGTCAAATCGGAATCGTTGGCATGGGGGCAATTGGCATCGCCACGGCGCGGCGAGCAAAGGCTTTTGGAATGTCTGTCGCATATTTTTCGCGCTCTAAGATCGCAGAAGAAACTGCTTTCGAACTTGATGCCAGACAACTTTCATTGGATGAGTTGTTAGCCACTAGCGACATCGTGTCAATTCATTGCCCATCAAATGAATCAACTCACCATCTGATTGGTGCGGCGCAGTTAAAGAAAATGAAGAAGACTGCATTCTTGATTAACACCGCCCGCGGTCCGATAGTAAATGAACAAGAACTAGTTGATGCTCTAGTTTCCTCAGAAATTGCTGGTGCAGGACTTGATGTTTTTGAGTTTGAACCACAAGTGAACGCCGGGTTGTTGAATTTAGAGAATGTAGTTTTGATTCCGCATCTGGGCTCGGCAACAGAAGAGACGCGTGCGGCGATGGCAACTTTGGCTGCTACAAATGCCGTTGCAGTTGCTAACGGTGAAATACCACCGACTCCAGTCAACTAATCGGCACAAAATGCGAGGGCTAGGAACTTTAATTAACACGGCCACAGTACTGGCTGGTGGTGGTCTCGGATTATTAATCGGTGACCGAATCCCTGACAGAATTCGCGTGATCATCGTTCAAGTGATCGGATTAGCAACAATTGCAATTGGACTACGCGATGTGATGAAAACCGACAACATGGTGTTTCCTTTAGTTGGCATGGTGTTTGGTGCGATCATCGGCGAGTTATTGCGAATTGAAGACCGGCTCACGAGCATTGGTGAGACTCTGCGACGAAAATTCTCGAAGCCTGACAGCGAAAGTAAATTCGTGACCGGGTTTGTCACCGCGTCACTATTATTTTGTGTTGGCCCATTAACGATTCTTGGTGCGATCGAAGATGCCAGTGGAAAAACCCCCCAGTTATACATAATTAAGGGAACGCTAGATGGCTTTATGATGATCATCTTTTCGGCGCTATACGGCATTGGCGCAATATTTAGTGCGGCAAGCGTGTTCATCGTTCAAGGATCTTTGACATTATTTGGTACCAGCCTTGATGCGTTATTGACCGAGCGAATGCGATTGGAACTTTTCGCGGCAGGTGGTTTGGCAGTTCTGGCAATTGGTTTGAATTTGCTTGAGATCAAGAAAATTCGACTGGGTTCGCTATTGCCAGGGCTGGTAATAACCCCTGTTTTGGTATGGGTCTTCGCTACCCCAAATGGGATATTGCGATAAGAGTTTGTCAGACCCTTGTGGCAAGCAGACAAGTGCGGATATCCACCAACGGTCACAATGGCTGAACTAACTTCTAATTACAGGGTTATTTCGTGAGGAGAAGTATGTCCAACAAAAATTCAAGATTATTTGTACGACTTGGCAAAGTTGGCCTTCCAGCACTCGTTTCGGGCATTGTTGCACTTGTTGCTGGTGGTATTTATGCAGTATCTGCAGCCCCGAGCAGTGTGACTGCTTGTGTTGAAAAAAAAGATGGCGCGATGCGGTATTCGGCCTCTGGCGGTTGCAAACAGGCCAAGGAGACAAAATTAGTTATCGGAGCACAAGGTGCGACCGGCCTTCAAGGTGCCACTGGTGCAACTGGCGCCACTGGTGCAACTGGTGCAACTGGCGCAACAGGTTCGGCTGGATCGATGGCGACGCAGTCAACTGCTGAAATTAAAACAAACACGAATTACACATTGATTTTATCTGATGCCGGTAAGTTAATTTGGTCGAGATTTTCACCAACCGTGATCGTACCGACAAACGCTTCGGTGGCATTTCCAATTGGAACAAGAATTGATATTGGGCAGTTGGGAGCAACATCAGCGAATATGATTTTTGTGACCCCTATGGTTGGCGTCACGCTTAATGGTGAGTCACTTAATAATGCGGGTGTTGCGATCTCTCAAACATTTGACCGTGGCGCATTTCAAATGGGAACATTAGTGAAAATCGCGACCAATGAATGGGTGTTTTTAAGGTCGCCAGACGAGAACTCGCCTTCAACATGAGTTCAATCAGAACACGACAGATCATCGCTTGTGTGGCGGCGGCAGTCTTGGCCTCGGTTGCGGGCAATCTTCTGGTTGCTGCTGCAATAGGCAACGAAGTAGTCGTTTGTGCCCGAAACTCAACTGGCAAACTCTATTATCCGCAGAATCAACAATGTGCGCCATCATCTGAATCTTCAATAATTCTCAACCCGACTGGTGCGACTGGTGCGGCCGGCGCAAAAGGGGCGACTGGTGCAACCGGTCCGACTGGTGCAACCGGTGCTGACGGGGGATATCCGTCGACACTGACTGTTAAAGAAATCACCGTCACACATACGGTTCAAGCGAGCGATGCTGGAATGTTACTTCTCGCGAATAATAGTGGTGTGGTTATCTTTTTGCCAACAAACTCAGCAGTGCCGATTGCAATTGGGACTCGGATCAATCTCGCAAATCGAAAGAGTTTCTTGACTGTCACTCCAAATTCTGGAGTCACAATCAACTTGCTGACATCAGCAATCTCATTCGATAGCGGAAACTATCAGTATGGTACTTTGATTAAATTATCTGCAGATGATTGGGCGTTTATGTCATCGCCTGATGAATTCCCCTGATTTTTCGTAGGGTTGTAGTTTTTAGTTTGAATGTGCGGGAGATTTAAGTCGATAGCTAGTGGTGCAGATTTCGCCAAATCGTATGGCGTGAATTTTTTGGCTGAAGAAATGCCATCAAATTTTAATGTTGCACCAACTGCGGAAGTTTTCGTTTTATCGAGCGAGCCAAATTTTGAGGACGGTCGAGCACGACTTTCAGTGATGCGCTGGGGTCTCGTTCCTTCCTGGTCAAAAGACAAAACAAAGTCGTCTGGTCTGATCAATGCTCGATGTGAGACCCTTCACGAAAAACCTAGTTTCAAAAATCTGCTTAGTAAACATCGTTGCGTGATTCCGATGCAAGGTTTCTATGAATGGAGTGTCATCAATAACCAAGGCGCAAAGCCGAGCAAGCAGGCTCACTACATATCGCGAACCGATGGAGAGACGATGACTGTTGCTGGTTTGTGGACAAATTGGATTGATCCACAATCAAAGACAGATAGCGATGGTTCAAGACCCGTTCTGTCAACCTGCACGATAATCACCACCGAGGCAAACGAAAAACTAAAAGGTATCCATCATCGGATGCCTGTGATTCTTGAACGAAGTGTTGTGGGACGGTGGGTTAGTGGTGAAACTGTCGCGCCAATCGAATTACTAATTCCAGCGCCAAATGAAGTTTTGCAACATGAAACTACAACTCGATTACAACGAACCAGCAATGTTCATTCGTCGCAATTCATTGATGATCAGACTGGCCGACTTTTCTAATTCGTTTCGGTCGTTTTGGATTTGAGCATTATCAAAACTAAGGTCTGCCATTGAATTAGTTGGAATTAGATGTAGGTGACAGTGTGGTATCTCATAGCCAGCAATAATTACTGCAACTCGCCGGCAATTAAATACAGACTTTTGAGCGATGCTTATATTTTTGGCCACAACAAACATGTGTGTAATCAGCGAATTTGGAAGATCGGTCCACTCGTCTATTTCGGAAATTGGAACAAGCAGTAAATGCCCAGTGGTAATCGGACTAATTGTCATAAACGCCGCACACAAATCATCTCGGTAAACAAATGTGCCAGGAATCTCGCCACTGATGATCCGGCTAAACAGAGTTTCAGCCACTTCTTGATAATAGATGATTTAGTAACTTTGCTGTGTCTTGTACGCTTGCTGTGTGGAACAACGGCGAATTCTTACGTTTCCAAATGCAATTACGTTGATGCGGCTATGTTGTTTGCCGATATTTTTGTGGTTGTTATTTAGTGTTCGAGACAGAGGAGCAGCAGCGTGGTTGCTTGGAGGTCTGGGTGCAACAGATTGGATTGATGGTTGGGTTGCTCGTCGATTCAACCAGCAGAGCAGCTTTGGGGCAGTTTTTGATCCGGCGGTTGATCGTGGGTTGTTCATCGTTGCACTGATTGCGATCTTGATTGATAACTCGGTGCCAATGTGGTTCGGTCTGGCGGTTTTGATCCGCGAAATCACTGTTGCAAGCGCGATGTTGATCGCCACAGCCTTTGGAATGCAGCGCTTCGCCGTGAATATTTGGGGCAAAAGATACACCTTCTTAATGATGTTCGCGGTGCCTTTAATCCTGCTTGGAGAGGCAGACGGAGCAGGCGCCGTCTGGGTCACACGAGGTGGGTGGATATGTGCAATTCCGGCTTTAGTTGTGTCGTATCTGACTGCCTTAAATTATGTGCCCCAAATCAGCCAACATTTGCGGTCAGGGCGTGCCCTGCGGCGAGGCTAACTTTGTTGTATGAAGATTCCTGATGATTTGATGTATTCAAAGGACCACGAATGGGTTCGGCTAGTCGGCTTGGTCGCCCGAGTTGGAATTACTGACTACGCGCAGGACGCGCTCGGTGATGTTGTATTTGTTCAATTACCGAATACAGGACAATCGGTTGAGGCTGGATCAAGTTGCAGTGAAGTTGAGAGTACGAAGAGCGTTTCAGATATCTATGTACCAGTCTCAGGAAAAATCATCGCGGTGAACCAAGCCTTAAGCGAGTCGCCAGGATTAATAAATTCTGATCCATACGGAGATGGTTGGATCATGGAAATTGAAGTTACAGACACAGCCAGCGTCGCAGGTTTGATGGACGCATCGTCATATAAACAATTGGTTGAAGGTTAAAACACGATGTCGTATGTTTTTTGCAATCAGTGCGGACATAGAAATCCGCCAGGTGCAAATTTTTGTTCGTCGTGTGGAGCAATATTGGATCTTGCTGACGATCGCACCGTTGTTATCGCTCAAATTGATCCAATGCAAGATGCACCTGGTGGAAGCGACAATGCGACAATTCGACTAGGTGATGTCACTGGTCATGGTGTGTTGGTAGTGCGATCTGGAGATATGACTGGCACAAGGTTCACTCTTTCAAGGCCAACCACTCGAATTGGCCGGGGCCCAGATAGTGACATTTTATTTGACGACATCACAGTGTCTCGTAGCCACGCCGAAGTTTTCGTAACTGATGAAGGTCTATTCGTTCGTGATCTAGGTTCGCTCAACGGTACTTATGTAAACAGAAATATTATTGAAAAGTCTGTTTTAGTGCACGGAGATGAGTTGCAGGTCGGAAAATTTCATATGATTTTATTCAGTAAGGCCGACAAGATTTGAAAAATCTCGTGATTGGTGTGCAACAATGAATATGGCGCGTAACTATCTTTCGATAGGCGAAGTTCTTGCATTGTTGCTCGAAGAGTTCCCCGAAGTAACGATTTCAAAAATTCGTTTTCTTGAAAGTCAAGGATTAATTGAGCCTGAGCGAACTGCATCTGGGTATCGTAAGTTTTCGCAACCAGAAGTAGATCGTCTTAAGTTTATTCTGCGTGAGCAAAGAGAGAATTATCTTCCACTGAAAGTAATTCGAAATAGGCTTGACGGTGATACCAGTGACGGAATGTTACGCAACGATGAAATCACTGCGCCTCGTGGACTAGGCCATATTCCTGCCCCACGCGCAAACAGTCACCCTGCTGGTCAAAATCACGCACGGTCGCCTGAGCCGACTCAGCTTTTTCCATTGGTTAATGATGCTCAGCCATCACAGCCAACCCATGCCCAACGAGTATCCCCGCCGCAACAGCCTGTGCAGCAAGCGCAACCAGGTGTACGAACGATGTCAGTTGTTCCTCCTGCTCCCATTGAACCGCTTGAGAAACCTGACGACAAAGCAACTGGGGCATTTGATCGTCGAGAGTTTATTGAAGCGGCTTCAATTGATGAATCATTACTCGTTGAATTAG